>DASWDK010000267.1:0-6345 GCA_036395335.1 Thermoanaerobaculia bacterium | reverse complement strand
TGCTGGTATTGCCTCTCGAGGATTTGCTTTCCATACCGGGTGAGAAACGTCTCCGCCGCAGCGGCGAAGGACCGCGTATAGCGACGGACGAGGTCGGCCTCGGCGGCTAGCTCGGCGGCGACGCTCTCGAGCCGTTCCGGGGCGACGTATCCCCGGATCTTCTTCCCGACGTAGTCGGACAGGATTCCGAGATTGCCGAGCGGCGCCCTCAGCGCCCTCGCGACTTCTTCCAGATCCGAACCGAGGTCCCGAAGCCCGGAGAGCGCCACGAGAACCCGCAGGATCTCGTTCGTTCCCTCGAAGATCATGTTGACCCGCGAGTCGCGCAGCGCCCGCTCGTAGGGATACTCCTCCATGAACCCGTTCCCGCCCGCAATCTGGAGAGCGTCGTTGATGACGCTCCAGACCGTCTCGGTGCCGAAGACCTTGCAGGCCGCTCCCTCGAGGGCGTAGTCGGAGAGACCGCGGTCGACGAGACCCGCGGTCATGTAGACGAGAGATTCGAGGGCATAGGTGTTGGCAACCATCCGTGCGAACTTGCCGCGAATCATCTCGAAGTCGGCGATTCGCGCGGCGAACTGCCGGCGCTCCCTCGCGTGGAGAGCCGCCTCCCGGATCATGGCCTTGCAGCCGCCCAAGCACCCGGCGCCGAGCGACGTGCGGCCCGTGTTCAGCACTTCGACCGCGATCTTGAAGCCCCCGCCGCGGCGCCCGATGACGTGGGATTCCGGTACCCGCATCTCCTTCAAAAGCAGCGGCACGGTCGAGGAGCCCTTGAGGCCGAGCTTCTTCTCCTCCGGCCCGATCTCGAGGCCCGGAAGATCCCTCGTGACTGCGAACGCGGTGATGCGGCGGTGCTCGTCGCTCGCTCCGAGCGCGACGTCTTTCGCGAACAGGGTGAAGAAGTCTGCGATCCCGCCGTTGCTGATCCAGTGCTTCGAGCCATCGAGCACGAACTCACCGCGTCCGGCGTCGTAGCGCGCGGTCGTGCGGATGGATGCGGCGTCGGAGCCGGCTTCCGGCTCGGTCAACGCGAACGCCGCGATCTTCTCGCCCGCCGCGAGCGCCGGCAGCCATCTCTTTTTCTGCTCCTCCGTACCGTAGAGGAGCAGCGCCTTCATCCCGATCGACTGGTGCCCACCGATCAGGATCCCGAGCGAAGCATCCGTCCGCCCGACCTCTTCCATGACGCGGCAATACGCCGAGGAGGAAAAGCCGTATCCGCCGTATTCTTCGGGGATCGATATCCCGAAAGTTCCGAGGTCCGCGAGCCCGCGCACGACCTCGGGAGGGATGCGCTTCTCCCGGTCGATCCGCGCGGAGTCGACCCGGTCGCGCACGAATGCCCGGAGCGAGCCGAGAAAGGCGGAGACGGTCTCCTGATCCTCGGAAGAGGGCTCCGGGAACGGAAACAGAACGTCCTCTCGAACGACCCCGGCGAAGAGCGCCTTGACCGGCGACGAGATCGAATCCAGTCCGGCAGGCGGCAAACCGCTCAGGACGCCGCCTCGCTGCCGGAGTGGGCAGGTACCGCAGGGTAGAACGTGCCCCGGGCGTCGGCGAGCCGGCGGATGGAGCGAGCCGGCTCGAATCGCGGGCCGAAGCGCCCGGCGAGCTCCTCGAGCAATGAGCGCACGCGCGGCAGGCCGAGCGAGTCCGCCCAGCGCAGGAGACCGCCGTGAAAAGGTGGGAATCCCGTTCCCAGGATCATGGCGAGATCGAGCTTGCCGGGCCCGGGCACGACGCCCTCCTCGAGACAGAACGCCGCCTCGTTGACCATTGGCAACAAGAGGCGCGACTCGACCTGATCCGGCGGGAAGGGCGAAGCCGCCTTCGGCTGCGCGCGCAACACCTCGTACGCGTTGGGTGACGGCTTCCCCCGCCCTCCCGCCGAGTATTCGTAGAATCCGGCGCCGCTCTTTCGCCCGAGGCGGCCGGCGGCGACGAGCGCCTCGTCCCCGCCCGACTTGATCCGCTGCGGAAACGCGGCCTGGAGGACTTCGCCCGCCTTGACCGCGACGTCCAAGCCCACCTCGTCCAAGAGCGCAAGCGGACCGACCGGCATCCCGAAATCCGTCATCGCGCGATCCACGTCCTCGATGCGGCATCCCTCACGGACGAGCCGAACCGCCTCCGAGAGATACGGCGCGAGGATCCGGTTCACGAGAAAGCCCGGCAGATCCCGGACGACGATCGGGATTTTTTTGAGTCTTTTCGCGAGCGCGAAGATCGTCGCGGTCGTTTCCTGGGAAGTGGTTTCCCCCGGGATGACCTCGACCAGCGGCATGCGGTGGACGGGATTGAAGAAGTGCATCCCCACCACGCGATCCGGCCGGCTCGCTGCCGAGGAGATCCGGGCGATCGGGATCGTCGAAGTATTCGTAGCGAAGATGGCGGTTTCCGGCACCACCTTTTCCCACTCCGCGAGGACCGACTGCTTGACCTCGAGCTTCTCGACGACTGCCTCGATGGTGACCTCGCACTTCGCGAAACCGGAGTAGTCGAGGGTTCCGGAAAGCCGGGCCATGCGCGCCGCCATCTCGCGCTCCGTCAGTCGGCGCTTGCGAACCGCGTCGCGGAAGATCTCGGCGGCGGACGCGAACCCGTGAGCGAGCGCTTTCGGCTCGACGTCCTTCATGCGCGCCGGAATTCCACGGTCCGCCGCCAGGTGCGCGATCCCGCCCCCCATCCGGCCGGCGCCGAGAACGCCCAGCCTCGCGACCTCTCTCGGGCGCACCCCGGGATCTTCCACTCCCGTTTCCTTCTTCACCTGCTCCGTCGCGAAAAAGATGTCGAGGAGATTCCTCTGGACCTCGCCGCCGAAGACGTTGGCGATCCGGCGGCTCTCGACCTCCAGGGCGGCATCGATCGGCTTCCCCCAGCTCTCTTCGATGACCGCGATCGCTTCGAACGGCGCCGGGTAGTGGCCGCCCGTCTCGGCGAGAACGCTTTCCCGCGCCTTTTTGAAGATGATGCGCCGCCCGAGCGGCGTCGCCTCGAGGACGCGTTCCGCAGCACTCTGTCGGTCGGGACGGGGGACCCGCTTCGGTCCCCCGACCTTCGATCGCGCGAAACGGCGCACGTGATCGTCGAAGATCGCCGCCGGCACGGACTCGTCCACCAGCCCGATGCGCTTTGCCCGCCGGGCGTCGATCTCTCTTCCCGTCAAGATCAGGTCGAGCGCGGCCGAGAGTCCGACGAGCCGGGGAAGCCGCACGCAACCCCCCCACGCCGGAAAGATCCCCAGGCGAACCTCCGGGAGGCCGATGCGCGCCCACGGCGAGTCCGACATCAAGCGGTAGTCGCAGGCGAGAGCGAACTCCGTTCCCCCGCCGAGACAGACGCCGTCGATCGCGGCAATTGTGGGAAACGGAAGACGGGCGAGCTGCTCGAAGAGCGCCTGACCGCGAGCGGACCCGGCCGAGATCTCCTCCGGGCCGATCCGGGTGAACTCCTTCAAGTCCGCTCCGGCGATGAAGATTTCGGGCTTTCCGCTCCGGACCAGGAGCGCGCGGACGCGCGGGTCCTGGGAGAGCCGGACCATGACCTCCGACAGCTCGACGAAGACCTCCCGGGAAAACTTGTTGACCTTCTCGCCGGGGAGATCGAAGGTCAGACTCCCCACGCCGTCCGGCGCGATGTCGAGCCGAAAGGCGCTCACGCCGCCTCGAGCACGACGGCGCCGCCCTGCCCGCCTCCGATGCACATCGTCGCCAGTCCGAACTGGACGTCGCGGCGGCGCATCTCCTTCAGGAGCGTCGTGACGAGCCGGTTCGCGGAGGACCCCACGGGGTGCCCGAGCGCGATCGCCCCCCCGTTGACGTTGGTCTTCTCCCAGTCGATTTCTCCGATCGGCCCGCCGGTTCCGTACCGCGCATGCCACTCGGCTGACGGGAAGACTTTCGCCACCGCGAGACACTGCGCTGCAAACGCCTCGTTGATCTCGACGAGACCGATCTCCTCCCACGAGACGCCGGCGCGCTTCAGCGCGAGTGGAGTGGCCACGGCGGGACCGAGCCCCATGCGCTCCGGCTCGATTCCGACGAAGGCGAACCCGCGCACCTTGCCGAGCGGCCGAAAACCGTGCGCGGACGCCGCTTTCGCGCTCATGACGAGTGTTGCCGCGCCGCCGTCGGTGATCTGGGACGAGTTGCCGGCGGTTACCGTTCCGAACCGGCGGTCGAAGTACGGCTTCAACTTCGCGAGAGCCTCCAGAGACTGGTTCTCCCGCACGCCGTTGTCCTCGACCGCCATCTCCTCGTACCGCGGGGGCACGGCAACCGGGACGATCTCCTCGGCGAGCTTCGCGCGTGCCAGCGTCACCCTCCGGTGCGAGCGCAGCGCGAACTCGTCCTGCTCCTCGCGCGAGATGCCGTGCTCCTTCGCCAGGATTTCGGCGGTCTCGCCCATGTTCAACCCGCAGACCGCGTCGGTCAGCCCAAGCTCGAGCCCGATCTCCGGCTTGAAATGCTTCGGGCGGAAGCGGGCCGCAGCGGCGAGACGATTGCCCAGGTCCTTCGCCGTGAAGACTTCCGTGAAGATCTCCCGGCTCTCGCGCGAGTAGAGGAAGGGGATGTTCGACATCGACTCGACTCCTCCGGCGACGATTGCTTGGGCGTCTCCCGAGGAGATCCGGTAGCACGCGTCGACGATCGACTGGAGACCCGAGCCGCAGAGCCGGTTGACGGTGAACGCGGGAACTCGGCGCGGAACGCCAGCGAGAAGTGCCGCCACCCGCGAGAGGTTGACCGCATCGGGAGGCTGCGCGATGTTGCCGAAGATCACGTGGTCGAGCTCCGCCGCCTCCAGTCCGGTGCGGGCGAGGAGCTCGGTCGTGACGACCCGCGCGAGCTCCTGCGCGGGCACGTCCTTCAGAAGTGTTCCGGCCCTGGCGTACGGGGTCCGCAGGCCGTCGACGATGACGGCCTCACGCGACATGCGCCTCCTCGGCGGCCCGATACATCGACTCGATCAGGTCGCGGTAGCGGCTCTCGAGGATGCGCCGCTTGACCTTGAGCGTCGGCGTGATCGAGCCGTCCTCGATCGTCAGGTCCGTGGAGAGGACTGCGAACGCGCGGATCTGCTCGTGGTGCGGCCGGTTCTCGTTGTAGGCATCGATCTCCTGCTGGTAGATCCGGCGGATTTCCGGATTTGCGTCGAGACGATCCCAGTCGACCTTCAGGTTCGAGGCCGACACGTACTCCCGCAAGCGGTCGAAGTTCGGGACGATGACCGCCGCAACGAATTTGTGCCGGTCTCCGAGCACGATCGGGACTCCGATGAAAGGCGAGCTCTTGAGCTCGTTCTCGATCGGCTGCGGTGCGACCTTCTTGCCTCCCGCGAGCACGATCAAGTCCTTCTTCCGATCGGTGATCGCGAGGAAGCCGTCCGCGTCGATCTGGCCGATGTCGCCGGTGTGGAACCAGCCTTCCGCGTCGATCGCCTCCGCCGTCGCCTCCGGCTTGCCGAAGTAGCCCTTCATCACGTGCGGGCCGCGGGTCAGGATCTCGCCGTCATCCGCGATTCGGACCTCGACGTTGGGAAGGGGGCGGCCGACGGTCCCCAGCCTCCAGGCATTCGGGCCGTTGACGGCGATCACCGGCGAAGTCTCGGTCAGGCCGTATCCCTCGTAGATCGTCACGCCCGCGCCGAGGAAGAACTCGGCGAGGTCGCGCGCGAGCGGGGCGCCCCCCGAGACGGCAAAGCGGAAGCGCGTCCCGAGCGCGTGACGGATCTTCGACAGCACGAGCTTGTCGGCGAGCCTCGCCCGGCGGGCGAGCGCCGACGGCGGTGGAACGCCCCGCTCCTCGTAGGAAACTCGCTCCCGGCCCACGCGCACGGCCCAGGCGAAGAGCTTCTTCTTCAGAGCGCCGCCCGAGTCGACCTTGCCGAAGATCCGACCCTGGACCTTCTCGTAGACGCGCGGCACCGCGCCGAAGCAGTGCGGGTTCACCTCCAGGAAGTTGTCCCGAAGCTTGTCGATCGACTCCGCGTAGGCGATCGTCGAGTGGCGGTACAGGTACGCGTAGTCGAGCATCCGCTCGAAGACGTGGGAGAGCGGAAGGAAGGAGAGCGCCACCCCCTCCCCGCTTATCGGCACGACTTCGCAGGCCGCGGTCACGTTCGACACGAAGTTGCCGTGCGTGAGCATCGCGCCCTTGGGCTCTCCGGTCGTTCCGGAGGTGTAGATGATCGTCGCGACATCGTCCGGCTTCACCCGAGCCGCCCGCTGCTCGAAGACCCCGGGGCTCATCTCGAGCGTCGGCCGGCCCTTTTCCGCCAGCGCGTGGAAGGAGAGAAATCCCGGCTCACCCGGCGGGCGTGCGTCGATCGAGATGACGTGGT
>DASWDK010000266.1:0-8149 GCA_036395335.1 Thermoanaerobaculia bacterium | reverse complement strand
GCGGAGTCGCTCGACTCTTCGGCGGCTCTCGCGCGCCTTTCCGACCAGCTGGACTCGGTCACCCGGGTCCATCCGGAGCTCGCGGAGCGGATCGGGTCCGCACGGCGTTCGCTCGACCGCCTCGACCGCTCCGGCAAGCCCGCCGGGGATATCGAAGCATCCCTCGCGCGGCTCGATCGGCGCCTGTCCAACGACCTCGCCGAGGCGCTTTCGGCCGAGCGGCGACGCCGGATCGAGTCCCGCGTGGAGGAGCTTTTGTCCAAAGCGCGGGTGAAGATGGATCGCGAGGCCGAAGAAAAGACGCGAAGGGCGTTGATGCGGAGAACTCTGCGGGACGAGCTCGCACTTCCGCGTCTGACTCTCCTTCCCGAATGACCTGCCGACAATAGAGAGAGAGGTCTCTCCAATCACCGCCCTTCGCCGGGTCCGCATCTCCCGACTCGCTCCGACCGGCGAGGGAATCTCGCGCGGAAAAGAGGGCGTGGGTTTCGTCGCCGGAGCGTTGCCGGGCGAAGAAGTGGAAGCCGAGGTCCACGATGTCCGCCGCACCTTCTGGCGCGGACGGGCCGTGGGCGTTCTCGCTCCCTCGCGCGAGCGGGTCCTCGCTCCTTCGCAGGAGTGCCCCGGCTGCGACTGGGGGCACTTCGAGCCCGCGGCGGCCCGAGAGGCCAAGCGGTCGCTGTTCCTCGAGACGATGCAGCGGATCGGAAAGCTGCCGCCGGAAATCTTCGGAGCGTTGCCGATCCTCGCGTCTCCGCTCGCATACCGCATCCGGAACCGGTTTCACCTCGAGGGGCGCGGCGCAGAGCTCGTGCTCGGCCACTTTGCCGCCCGCACGCACCGGGTCGAGCCGATCGTGGACTGCCGCGCGCTCACTCCGCAGACGGCGGCCCTCCTGCCGTCGATTCGCGACGCGCTCGCAGCGACCGCCGCCGCGGTTTCGGAGCTAGCGACGCTCGAAGACTTCTCGGGCGAGCGCAGGATCGCGCGCGCGACACTGGGCGAGACCGGCCGGAGACAGTCCCGCGGGGGCGCGGACGCGGTCCTCCGCTCGCTCAACCCGTTCTTCCACGGGGTGAAAGTCGTGGATGGCGAGGGAGTCCCGCTTCGGGAAGGGGGAGAGCCGCGGCTCGACTTGAGGGTGGCCGGACGGACGTTTCAGGTTTCGGTCGACACCTTCTTTCAGGGCAATCGTCACCTCGCGGCCCGGTTGTTGTCCGACGTGGCGGAGGCGAGTGGAGAGCTGCCGGGCGATGCGCTCGACGCCTTCGGAGGAGTCGGATTCTTTGCGGCCGCGCTGCTCGACGCCGAACACTCCACGACGTCGGTGGAAGGCAGCGCTTCCGCCGCGCGCGACGCCGCGAAAACGCGTCTCGCCTGGCCCGACGCCGAACGCTGGAGGATCGTGCCCTCTTCGGTGGGAGGCTTCCTGTCGTCGTCGCCTCGGCGGTTCGATCTCGTCGTCGCCGATCCTCCGCGCGCCGGCCTCGCGCGGCTCGCGGCCCCGCTCGGCCATCGTGCCCGTCGCCGGTTCGTCTCCGTCTCCTGCGAGCCGTCAACGCTCGCGCGGGACTTGGCCGAGCTCCGTCGGGAGGGATTCGAAGTCGTCGACGCGCGCCTCTACGACCTCTTTCCCTTGACGCACCGCGTCGAGTCGGTGGTGACTCTCGCGAGGGAGGCCGGCTCCGCCTGATTGGGCCGATCGCGAAATCGGGATCGGCGCCGGCCATCGCCGCGGCGGTGTCGCTCGTTGCGGGAATCTTTCTCGGCGCCCGAGCTCGCCGCGGCGAAATCGAAGCGGCCATCCTCGCAACGCTCCTCCTCCTGCTCGTTCTCGCACGCGGCCGGCGGGGGAAGCGCGCGGCTGCGGCGGTCCATCTCTTCTGGACTTCCATCGGGTTCTTCGAGGGTCGGGCCGTCATTGCGCGCAACGAGGATGCGGCCCAGTCTTCGTTCGCCTGCCTTCCGTCGGCCTCCGATCGTGTCGACCGGATCGAAGGGGTCCTGACGGAATTCTGGAGCGGTGCGCCCCCCCGGGCACGGGGACTTCTCCAGGCCGAGCGGCTGTGGGTGGCGGGACGGTGGCGCCCGTTTCCCGGGGAGGTGTTCCTCTTCGTCTCGGGATCGACGCCGGTGGAGCGCGCCGCGGACCGTGGAGACCGGGTCTCGCTCGTCGGACATCTGCGTCGCGAAGACGTTTCGGCGTCTTCGCGCGATCTCGCCCTTCCGTGGGCGCGATATCGACTGTCGGTCAAGAGCGCGCTCGAGATCCGCCGGACGGCGCGCACCGCGCTCTCCGGTCTCTCGCTGCCGAACCTCGTTTTCTATCGGGCGCTCCCGCCGCCCGGCTCCCGGGGCGAATCCTTCGACCGAAACGTTCGTGGCCCCCTCGCTGCGCTCCTTCTCGGCAGAACGTCGGAGCTCGACCGCGGGATGGTCGCGCGATACCGCCGCGGCGGGCTTTACCATCTCCTCGTGGTTTCCGGACTTCACGTCGCTCTCGCGGCGGGACTCGTGCTGGGCGGACTTCGCCGTGCCCGCGTCGGCGGAAAGCTCCGCGACGCGATCCTGCTCGCTGCAGTCGTCGTGTTCGTCCTCCTCGGGGGAGCGAACCCGCCCGCCGTTCGGGCGGGGGTCGTGATTGCCGTCTTTCTCTCGGCCCGGCTTCTCGAGCGGCCGATTCCGGCGGCGCAGGCGCTCGGCCTTTCCGCGCTCGCGCTCTTCGTCGCGGCTCCCCGGCAGGTCTATTCGATCGGAACAGTCCTGACCTTCGCGGCGGTGGGCGGGATCGCGCTTCTGGCGGAGCCCATCCGGCGCCGCCTTCCGGCGCGCCCGAACGGCCTGTTCACCGGCCTCGCGACCGCGATTGCCGCACAGTGCGCCACCGCGCCGGTCGTCTTCTGGCGCTTCAACTTCGTGGCCGTCGGGGCGTGGCTGACCGCCCCGCTCGCAATTCCTCTTTCGGCCGCCCTGATTGCGCTCGGCGGCGTGCTCCTTCTGGTCTTCGCGATCGGCCTTCCGGCGGGACTCCTTTCCGCCGTCTTCGGCGTCGGGTCGCGGCTGCTCGAGACGATCGCCGACCGCGCTGCCGGCCTGACGGTTCTCCGGCCGACGCCGCCGCTCGCCGGCGTCCTCGTCGTCGGAACTCTGACGCTTGCCGCCGCAAAGGGGCCGCGGCGCCTTCGAGCGCCGGCGGCGGCGCTGGCGGCGGGCCTCTTCCTGTGGCTCGCATTCTCGCCGGGCCAGAAGGGCCCGGAGAACGGCTTTTCCGTCGAAGCGCTCGACGTCGGACAGGGCGACTCGATCCTCCTTCGCTGGGCGCGGCACTCGCTCCTCGTGGACGGAGGGGGACCCTTCGATCTCGAGGCGCAGGACTTCGGACGAACGCACCTCCTCCCCAAGCTGCTCGATCGTGGAATCACCCGCTTAGACGCCGTGCTCGCGACCCATCCGCATCCGGATCATGCGCTGGGGCTCTTTTCGGTCCTCGAGGAGCTGCCGGTCGGCAGAGTCTGGTTGTCCGCGGGAGACGACGAGGCCGATCTCTTCGCGCGGCTGCGAGCGAGCGCCCGCGCGGCGCAGGTCTCGATCGAGGTCCTTCCCCGGGGCCGGGTCGTTTCGTGGGGCGGCGGCCGGCTGACGGTGCTGCACTCCGGCGGACCTCGGCGCAAGGCGGACGCGGTCAACAACCAGTCGGTCGTGGCAGTTTTCGAACGGGACGGAAGACGCGTTCTCTTGACCGGCGACGCCGGAGCGCCCACCGAGCAGGCGCTGCTCGACTCCGGACGGATCGTTCCCACCGACCTTCTGAAGGTCGGTCACCACGGCAGCCGCACGGCGACGACGGCCAGTTTTGTCGGCGCTCTGCGGCCGAGGCTGGCGCTCCTCTCGTGCGGACGCGAGAACCGTTTCGGCCATCCCGCGCCAGAGACGCTCCGAACGCTCGCGGCATTTCGCGTTCCAGTCTTCCGGACGGACCGGCGGTCCGACGTCCGCGTCGAGCTCGCGCCGGGCGCCACCCGCGTGGCGTGGAGAGGTCTCGAGTGAGCCGGTCGCAACGCCCGCCGCTCCTCGTCGTCGTCGGCCCGACCGCGGCCGGAAAGACCGGGATCGCCGAGGAGATCGCGTGGCGTTGTTCGGGGGAGATCGTCTCCGCGGACGCCTTTGCGGTCTACCGCGGGTTCGACGTCGGGACGGCGAAGCCGTCGCGCGAGCGCCGCACGGAGATCCCGTATCACTTGGTCGACGTCGCCGATCCCTGCGAGGCGTTCTCGGCCGGTCGCTGGGCCTTGGAAGCGCGCCGCGCGATCGAGGAAATCGCCTCCCGCGGGCGACTTGCGATCGTCTGTGGCGGCAGCGGCTTCTACGTTTCCGCGCTGCTCGATGGACTGCCGCCCGGCGAGGCGAAGGATCCAGGCCTGCGGAGAGCTCTCGCTTCCTGGGCGGAAGCGCGCGGGGCGGAAGCCGCGCACCGGTTCCTCGAGAGGAACGATCCGGTCGCTGCATCGCGCATTTCCGTCCGCAATCTGCGCTACACGCTCCGCGCTCTGGAGATCGTGCTCACGACGGGAGCGCCTGCATCGGATCGCCGGAGCAGGAACGATCCCTGGAGCTCGCAATGGCGGGTGATCAAGGTCGCGATCGAACCTTCGCGCCGCGACCTCTATGCTAAGATCGAAAATCGAGTCCGCCGAATGCTGGATGCGGGGTGGGACGACGAGGTCCGGCAGCTGGTGCGAGGCGGCCTTCCCCTCGAAGCGAACGCGTTTGGCGCCATCGGATATCGCGAGGTGGCCGACTGGGTCTCGGGACGCGTGGGAAGGGAGGAGACGGAACGGGAGATCGCGGCCGCCACGAGGCGCCTCGCCAAGCGCCAGAAGACGTGGCTCGCGCGCGACCGGGACGCGATCCGGATGACGCCCGAGGACGCGGTCTCGAAGATCCTCCTGTTGCTCGGCCGCGACGGCCGGACGGAGAAAAGCGGATGAACAAGGCCCCGATCAACGTCCAGGACTCGTTCTTCTACAACCTTCGGAAGGACAATACCGAGATCACGGTCCGGCTCACGTCGGGAGAGGAGCGTATGGGCCGGCTGCGCCGGTTCGACAAGTTCGCGCTCGTACTCGAGGTCGAAGGCCACGAAGAGATGATCTACAAGCACGCGATCGCGTCGATCCGGGCGGAGACTCTCCCGCAGACCTCGTGAAAAAATCCCGGAGACCGGAGGTCTCGGCCTCCGAACTCCGTTTCCCAGCGCGGATCCGCAAGCCAATCGTCGCACTCCTTCTCTCGGCCGTCCCTCTTCTTCTGGCGGATGCCTGCGCGAGCTCGCCCGCGAGCCACGCCGCCGGACGAAGCGAGAAGTTCCCGCTCGATCCACGGGAGGAGCTCGCCGAACCCTTTCCGGAAGGGATCGAAGCCGGATGGACCGACCTCGTCCACGGGGACCCCGCGTCCGCCGAGAGAGAGTTCCTCCGCTCGCGGGGTGAGCGGCCCACTCTTGCCGCCGAAGTCGGGCTGATCGAAAGCCGGGTTCTGCTCGGCAGGACCGAGGAGGCCCTCGCGGGCTGCCGCGAGGCACTCTCCGGAGGTCCGCTGACGACGCCGCTCCTCGTCGCCTGCGGGGAGGCGCGGGCGCGGGCGGGACAGGTTTTCGAGGCGCACGAGCTTTATGCACGCGCCGCGGCGCGGGCGGGCAGCCACAGTCGCATCCGGGAGCGCGCGGACGAATTGAAAAAGCAGGCCGTCGAATCCCTGGCGCAGTCCGCCTCCGCGGGTGCGAAGGATCGGAACTACCCCGACGCCCGCGGGCGGATCGGCCGGGCGATCGAGCTAACTCCGGACGACGCGAGTCTGCACGCGCTGGCGGGCGAGATCGAGCTGGCCGCGGGTCAGCGCGGGAAGGCCCTGGAGCGGTTCCGCGAGGCCTACCGACTCGACCCGAAGAACGTGGCGGTCCAGGAAAAGCTCGCGGATCTCGCCGTCGAAGAGGACCCGGCGCTCGCAGTAGAGGTTCTCGACTCTCTGTCCCGCCGTGAACCGCGTTACCGGGAGCGGGCCGCGCAGGCCCGCCTCGCTTTTCGGGTGTCGAACTGGCCGGCGCCGGAACGGGAGGCCGCGGAATCGGAGCGGCTGACGCGGGCGGGAGCCGCTTCGCTCGTCTGGTGGATGTTCCCGGAGATCCGCGAGGCGAAAGTCGGCACGAGCGTCATCGCGAGCGACGCGGTCTCGCGGCGAGACAGCCGGGCGATCCTCCGGGCGGTTTCGCTTGGACTGCTCAACGTCGACCGGAAGACCCATCGCGCTCGTCCGGATACCGGCTTGACGCGCCGGACGGGAGCGAGAATGCTGTTGAGGCTGCTGCGGATCGTGAACCGGGGGTCGAAACCGCCCTGTCTCGAGGGCTCCCCGGACGCGGGGCGCTCCGGCGCGGAGGCGATTCGGGCGGCGATCGGCTGCGGTCTCGTCGGAGACACGGAAGGAACCTGGATCGGCGGACGCGAGTTCACGCGCGGTCTCGACCGAGTCCGCCTTCTCGCGACGGAAAAGGAGGGATCTGAATGATCGATTCCGCGCTCTTCGCAAAGGCGGCGATCTTTTCCGAGCTCGATCCGCCTCATCTCGAGGCTCTCTCCCGGGTGGCGACGATCCGTCCTTACGCCGCGGGAGAAGCAATTCTCCGGGAAGACGAGCCGGGCGACCTCTTCTTCGTGATCGTCCGCGGTCAGGTGAAGGTCTTCGTCGACTCCGAGCACGGCCGTGAGGTCGTGCTCACACATCTGAAAGCGGGAGACTTCTTCGGGGAGATGGCCCTGTTCGACAACGAGACGCGCAGCGCTTCGGTGTCGGCTCTCGTCTCGTCGGAGCTCGTGGTGCTGCGCCGGAAAGACTTTCTCGACGTCCTCTCCGACGACTTCACGATCGCGCGGAGGATTCTTTCGACACTTTCCGGCCGCCTGCGCCGGGCCAACGACATGATCGAGTCCCTCGTACTGCTCGACGTCGGCGGCCGCCTCGCCCGCTACCTGCTTCGGCTCGCCGTCGACTCGGGAGCGCTCGGGGAAGATGGGTGGTACACCGTCTCGCGGCCGACCCACCAGGTCATCGCGAACTCGATCGGTGCCTCGCGCGAGACAGTGACGCGGCTGTTGCGCCAGTTCGCGGAGCGGGGTCTCATCCGGATGCGGGGCTCGACCGTCTGGATTCGCGACGAGCCTCGGCGGACGACACCGTCGGGAACCCGCAAACCGGTCGATGAGGTCCAGACGCCCTCGGACCCGGCGACGCGAAAAGGGTCGACCCCCCGCCGCCGGTGAAGGGTCTCTGGACGCTTCCCAACTTCATCACTCTCGTCCGCCTCGCGACGCTGCCGTTCTTCCTGCTCTCGATCGCCGAGGGTCGATTCGGCATCGCGCTCGCCCTCTTCGTGGCGGCGGGAATCTCCGACGGCGTGGATGGTTATCTCGCTCGGCGGTTTCGGATGAATTCGGCTCTCGGGGCATATCTGGATCCGATCGCGGACAAGCTCCTGCTGATGAGCTCCTACCTGTTCCTCGCGGTTCCCTCGTATCCGGCGACCGCCAAGATGCCGGTCTGGCTCGCCGTCCTCGTGATCTCGCGGGACGTCCTGCTCCTCCTGGTCGCGTTGCTGCTCATTCTCACCTCGAACAAGCGCCGTTTTCCCCCGAGCTGGCTCGGTAAGGTCGCGACGGTGACGCTGATCGTGACGGTGCTCTTCGTGCTCTGCGCCAACGTCTGGGACTGGCCGCGGCGGGTCCTCCTCATTGCGTTCGGAGCGGCGGCGACGGCGACCGTCCTCTCAGGATTCGATTACGTCCTCCGGGTCGCGCGCGCCCCCCAGACGCCGACGGAGGCGGCGTGATCCGTCTGACGCTCTTTTCCCGCGCCGCCTGCCACCTCTGCGACGAGATGCGCCGGGAAGTCGACGTGCTCCTCGCGGACCGGCCGCACGAATGGAACGTCGTCGACGTCGATAACGATCCGGATCTCGCCCGGCGTTACGGCGATTCGGTTCCCGTGCTCTTCGTCAACGGACATCTCTTCGCGAAGATCCGGCTGCCTCGGCTCTCTTCGAAGTTCCGGCTGCTCCGGGTCGCGACTCCGTCGGTCTCGCTCTGACCCGCCGGGT
>DASWDK010000265.1:0-20877 GCA_036395335.1 Thermoanaerobaculia bacterium | reverse complement strand
CACGTAATCCCGCGTCTCACCGTAGGGAGGAACGCCGCCGTAGCGCGCTACGGCGGTTTCCCCGGTGTTGTAGGCGGCCAGCGACTTTTCGAGGTTCCCGTCGAAGAGGCCGAGCAAGTGGGAGAGGTACCGCGTTCCCGCCGCGATGTTCTGCGCCGGGTCGTGGACGTCTCGCGCGCCGTGGCGGCTCGCGGTTCCGGGCATGAGCTGCATGAGCCCGCGCGCCCCTTTGCGGGAGACGGCCGCCGGATTGAAGCCCGATTCGACGAGCATGACCGACTTGACGAGGCGCGGGTCGAGCGAGTGGTCATTGGCCGCCCGCGTGATGAGCGGGTCGAACGCCGAGGGCCGGGAGATCCGCGCGGCCAGCCACTCCGTCCCGGCTCCATGTCTGCCCGCGCTCTTCTCGCCGACGCCGTCGTTGAAGATGACCTTCCTGCCGTTGACGACGTGGACTCGGACTTTTGCCGAGCCGGTCGATGCGACGGCGAACAGAATGGCCAGAGCGAAGAGACTCTTCCAGCGCATGAATGATTTTGGGACGGTCTCGTCAACCGAGATACCGCCATTATATTCCAGGGGTCGGTCGACGTTTCGAGTGACGCCCGTCACGCCGCCAGGATCTCGCGGATCGCCTCCACACCGGCCCGAAGGCCTTCGGTCAGAAGCTCTTCGCGCCGCCCTCCCGCCTGTGCCAGATCCGACTTCCCTCCACCGGAGCCGCCGAGCGCCTGGCCGATCCGGGCGGCTAAGCGAGAAGCGGGCACGCGGTCGACCAAGTCCCGCGTCACCGCCGCGACCACCGACGTCTTTCCGTCGTTGGAAGTCCCGACGAGAACGACGCCGCTCTTCACGCGGGACCGGAGCGTGTCCGAGAGATTGCGCAGCTCCGGAATCGACAGTCCCGGGACGAGCCGCGTGACGACGCGGATGCCTTCGATCTCCTCGCTGTCCCCTTCGCTCCCCGAATCGCCGGAGGCGAGCTTCATCCTGAGCGAAGCGACCTCGCGCTCGAGCGCCTTCAGCCGCTCCTCTCGCTCTTCCCACCGACCGACCAGGGTCTCGCGGGGCACCTGCGCCGCCGCGGACAGACGGTTCAACGCCTCTTCGTCGTTGCGCAGGAGGTCGACCGCGCCGAGCGAGGTGACGGCCTCGAGGCGCCGGACGCCGGCCGCGAGCGACTTGTCCGAGACGATCTTGAAAGCGCCGATCTCGCCGGTTCGCGGGACGTGGCACCCCCCGCAGAGCTCGGTCGAGAAGCCGGGCACTTCGACCACGCGCACTCGATCGGAGTACTTGTCCCAGAAGAACATGTCGGCGCCGCGGCGCCGCGCTTCCTCCATGGGCAGGATCGATTTCGTCACCTCTCGGTCCCGGAGGATCTCCTGGTTGACGAGGCGCTCGATCTCGGCAATCTGGTCGGGCGTCGGCGGCGCCGCGGCGGCGTAGTCGAAACGGAGACGGTCGGGCGCGACGAGGGACCCCATCTGGCGCGCGCCGGCCCCGAGCACTTTCCGCAGCGCCGCGTGGAGCAGGTGCGTGCCGGTGTGGTTCGCCTGCGTACGGCGGCGGACCCACTCGGGCACCCGCATGTTCACGACCGCATTGCGCTCGAGCCGCCCCCGGACGACACGCACGCGGTGCGCAATCGTGTCGGGGCGCGGCTTCCAGACGTGCAGGACCTCGGCCTGACCGCCCGGCCATTCCCACGCCCCGGTGTCGGCGACCTGTCCTCCTCCCTCGGGATAGAACACCGTCCGGTCGGCGACCGCCTCGCCGGTCTCTCCGGTCTCGAGGCGGGTCGCGGGCTCGCCGTCCTTCACCAGCCCGACGACGCGCGCTCCGTCGAGAGAGATGAAGTCGTGCTCGGGGTAACCCCGGAAGACCGAGTGGCCGGGAGGCAGAGCGAGCTTGTCGTAGACCGAGACGTCCGCGGCCTCGAACTTCGCCGCCGAGCGCGACGTCCGGCGCTGCTCTTCGAGCAGCTTCTCGAATCCCTCCCGATCGAGCGCGACTCCCTCGTCCGACGCGATCTCCTCGATGACCTCGATCGGGATTCCATAGGTGTCGTAGAGCCGGAAGACCACCTCGCCGGGAAGGATGGATTCCTGGCGCTGTCGCACCCGGCTCGCGGCCTCTCCGACCCGATCGACCCCTTCCGAAAGCGTCCGCGCGAAGCGCTCCTCCTCCGGGCGAAGGATCTCCGCGACGCGGCGCGCCGTCGGCTCCGCGTCTCTCGGGTCGATGTGGACTCCTCTGTAGACGTCGATGACCGACCCGGTCAGCCGGTGGAGAAACGGTTCGTGGAGGCCGAGCCGCCGGCCGTAGCGGAGCGCGCGCCGGAGGATCCGGCGGAGTACGTAGCCGCGCCCTTCGTTCGAGGGCAGGACTCCGTCGGCGACGAGCATGGTCGCGGCCCGAGCGTGGTCCGCGATGACGCGATACGGGGCGTCCTCGACGGCGAAGTTGCCGCGGTACCGCTCGCCGCCGCGCGCGGCGACGATGTCGGAGAGAGTCGAGAGAATCCCGGCGAAGAGGTCCGTGTCGAAGTTGTTTCCGACCCCCTGGAGCACTGCCGCGGTCCTCTCGAGACCGGCGCCCGTATCCACGGAGGGGCGCGGCAACGGCTCGAGCCTGCCCGAGGCGTCCCGCTCGAACTGCATGAAGACGAGGTTCCAGACCTCCACGACCTCGTCGCCGGAAGCGTTGACGCGGTCCGCGGTGTTGTCCGAGAGGTCATCTCCCCGGAAGTAGTGGATCTCCGAGCAGGGCCCGCACGGTCCGGTCTCCCCCATCGCCCAGAAGTTCTCGGCCTCCCCGAACCGCAGCACCCGCTCCTTCGGAAGATAGCGCTCCCAGATCGCCGCGGCGTCGTCGTCCGAAAGGAAGACGGTCGCCCAGAGGCGCGCCGGATCGAAGCCGTAACCCCGCTCCCGGTCGGTCAGGAGCTCCCAGGCGAACCGGATCGCGTCCTCCTTGAAGTAGTCGCCGAAGGAGAAGTTGCCGAGCATCTCGAAGAACGTCTGGTGCCTCCCGGTGTATCCGACGTTGTCGAGGTCGTTGTGTTTCCCCCCCGCTCGGACGCACTTCTGCGAGCTCGTGGCGCGCGAGTACTCGCGGGTCTCGCGCCCCGTGAAGACGTCCTTGAACTGCACCATCCCGGCGTTGGTGAAGAGGAGGGTCGGATCTTCCGCGGGGATCAGGGAGGACGACGGGACGCGGCGGTGGCCGCGCTCTTCGAAATAGCTAAGAAAGCGTTCGCGGACCTCGTTGGCTTTCATCGACGTTTTTGAAAGTTCTCTCGAACCGATCGATCATCTCAGAAACCTTCGCTGGCGAAAATCCCCGACGTGCCAGAGAGTACGCGACGCGCCGGTGCCGGGCGAGCGCGGGAAGCCGGGCATTCGATTTCCAGACCCGCTCCAAAGCGCGAAGGAGCGCGGTTTCTTCCCGCTCCGGATCCCTCTCGGCGAGAGCCTTCCCGACTGTCTCGCGGGAAAAACCGCGCGCGGAGAGCTCCCTCTCGAGACGCCGCGTTCCGTAGCGTTCTCCACGGGTCCGCACTGCGGATCGGGCAGCCTCGAGATCGTCGAGCCAGCCTTCCCGTTCGAGGCGGTTGATCGCTCCGGCGACAGCCTCCCGCTCGTAGCCGCGATCGGTCAGAGCGCGGGAGAGCTCCGTCTTGCCGCGCGGCCGGATCGAAAGGAGGCGCAGGGCGCGCTCATGCGCCGCGTCGGATGAGGAAGCGTTTGCCCCGGTTTTCTTGCCCGTTTTTAACGCCCCGGCGGGACCTGGTTGGAGAAGTCGAACGGGGACTCCTCGTCGACCGGTTTGAAATCGGACGGCATTTCGAGGACGGAGTCCATCGCCTCCTGGGCGACGTCGCTCGTGGACTGGATCCCCTGGATCTTCAGCCGGAACTCGTTGGGGTTCGTCGCGCGGCGCAGCGCCTCTTCGAGAGTGATGAGCCCGGCTTTGTAAAGGCCGTACAGCGACTGGTCGAAGGTCTGCATTCCGTACTGCGACGTGCCCGCTTGGATCGCGTCCCGCAGGAGGCTCGTCTTCTCCTTGTTCTCGATGCACTCGCGGACGTAGCCGGTCCGGATCAGGACCTCGACGGCCGGGACGCGCCCGAGACCGTCGGCCCGGGGCATCAGCCGCATCGAAAGAACGGCCCGAATGACCGAGCCTAGCTGGAGACGGATCTGTTTCTGCTGGTGCGGCGGCACGACCGAAATGATGCGGTTGACAGTTTCGGTCGCGTCGAGCGTGTGGAGAGTCGAGAGCACGAGGTGACCGGTCTCGGCGGCGACGAGCGCGGTTTCGATCGTCTCGTAGTCGCGCATCTCGCCGACCAAGATCACGTCGGGGTCCTGGCGCAGCGCGCTGCGCAATGCGATCGAGAAGCCCTTCGTATCCACGTCCACTTCGCGTTGGTTGATGATCGACTTCTTGTCGCGATGGAGGAACTCGATCGGGTCTTCGATCGTCATGATGTGCTCGTTGCGCGTCGCGTTGATCAGATCGATCATCGCCGCGAGCGTCGTCGATTTGCCGGACCCGGTCGTCCCCGTGCAAAGGATCAGCCCCCGCTGTTCCTGGCAAATCTTCTCGATCACCGGAGGCAACAACAGGTCGCGAATCGTCCGGATCTTCTGGGGAATCACGCGGAGCACGAGTCCGACAGTCCCGCGCTGTTGAAAGATGTTGCATCGGAAGCGGCCGAGCGTGGGAACCGAGTACGCGATGTCGATCTCGAAGTTGTTCTTGAACTTTTCCTTCTGGCGCGCCGACATGATCGAGAACGCCATCGCGACGCTCTCTTCCTGCATGAGCGGCCGCAGCTCGGCGAGCGGAATGAGCGTCCCATCCACCCGGATGACGGGGTGGGCGCCGACCTTCAGGTGCAGGTCGGAGGCATTCCTGTCGACTGCGATTTTGAGCAGATCGTTGATCAGCACGGATTTGACCTCTGGACCTCTAGGGTACGCCCGAAGTGGTCTTCGGTCTAGACCCGGGCTTCGACGGGGACGGACGTCAACCAGCCGAAACGGTCCTCGGTCTCGCCGTCCAAGAGCGCGAAGAAGTCTTTTTGCAGTCTCTCCGTGACGGGCCCCCGTGAGCCCGATCCGACCGGGATGTGATCGACCGACCGTACCGGCGTGATCTCCGCCGCTGTGCCGGTGAAGAACACCTCGTCGGCGATGTAGAGCATCTCGCGGGCGACCTGCTGCTCGACGACCGTGAACCCGGCGTCGCGCGCCAGCGTGATGACCGACTCCCGAGTGATCCCGGGCAGGATCGTGCCGGCCAGGGGCGGCGTCAGAAGTCGCCCTTTGTAGACGAGGAAGATGTTCTCGCCGCTCCCCTCCGAGATGCGGCCGGCGTTATCGAGCGCAATCCCTTCCGTGTAGCCGTTCACGATGGCTTCCATCTTGATCAGCATCGAGTTCAGATAGTTGCCGGTCGCCTTGGCCATCGCGGGGAAGGTGTTCGGCGCCATCCGGTTCCACGACGAGACACAGACGTCGACGCCGTTCTGCACCGCGTCCTCACCCAGGTACTGTCCCCACTTCCACACGGCGATTACGACATCCACCGGGCTCTTGAACGGATTGACGCCGAGAGCGCCCAGCCCTCGGTAGATCACGGGACGGATGTAGCACGCGTCGAATCCGTTCGCGCGGATCGTGTCGAAGATCGCTTCCTTGAACTCCGCCGCGGTGTACGGGATCTCCATCCGGTAGACCTTGCACGAGTGATAGAGGCGCTCGATGTGATCGTCGAGGCGGAAGGCCGCCGGTCCGTTGCGCGTCTTGTACACGCGCGTGCCTTCGAACATCGCCGAGCCGTAGTGGAAAACGTGCGAGAACGCGTGGATCTTCGCGTCGGCGAAGTCCACGAGCCTTCCGTTCATCCAGACCTTGGAAACCTCTTCGTACGACATTCAGGGGGCCTCCGGTGTCGGGAGTGGCTCGGGGTCGCGGCAGTATCCGCCGAGGTGGAGAGCGGTGTCAACGCTCCACGGCCGCGTTTAAAAGCGCGAGCGCCGCGATCGCGGCCGTCTCCGCGCGCAGCTTCCCCGCCGGAAGAGCGAGGACCTTCCAGCCGCGTTTCGATGCTTCACTTCTTTCTCCATCGGTCCACCCGCCTTCCGGACCGACGAGGAGCGCCGATGGAGCCGCGTGGAGCCGCGCCGGAAATGCATCGCCCACGGCGTCGAGAAAGAGGCGGTTCTCGCATCGCTCGCTTTCGAGAATGCTCTCGAGGTCGACGGGTCCGGAGATCATCGGCCAGTCCGCGCGCTCGCACTGTTTCGAGGACTCGCGCGCAATTCGTTCCAGGCGCGGCAGGAGACCGGCCGACGCGCGGAAGGACTGCGTCCGCGCGGACCGGACGATGACGACGGCCGACGCGCCAAGCTCCGTCGCTTTCTCGACCGCCCACGCGAGTCTGTCCGGCTTGAGTCCCGCGAGGCAGAGGGAAACCGGCATCCTCCGCGATCGCTCTCGGACGATCGCGGAAACCCGCACGACCGCTTCGGCTCCCGAAAGGCGGACGATTTCGGCGAGGGCCTCGACGCCGCTGCCGTCGGAAAGCAGGACGGGATCGCCCGCGGCGAGGCGGCGAGCACGCGCGTGCGCCGCTTCCGCGCGGGAGAGATGCAGTGTCTCCCCCGGCGAGCCGAGCGCCGAAACGATCAGCCGCGCTCGAGCGTGACGCACGTCCATCCGTTCTCGCGCCGGCAGGCGCCGAGCGCCCATCGGCGCGTACGCAGCTTCGGCAGGATCTCGCCCTCGCGCTCCGATGGGATACCAGACACCACGAGACGCCCCTTCGACGCAACTCGGGCGAGGATCGCACCGCGCATCGGGAGAAGCTCCTCCGGAAGCAGGTTGGCGACCACGAGAGGGAAAGTTCCCGTCAGCGCTTGAGCGTTCGACACCGCGAGAGCGACGCGCGCTCCGAAGGCGTGATGGCGAAGGTTCTCTCGAGCCACGAAGATCGCCTCCGGGTCGGAATCGAACGCGACCGACAGCCTCGCCCCGAGCGCGGCCGCGGCGAGCGCGAGCACTCCCGATCCCGTTCCGACGTCCAAGATGCGGAGGCCCTCGAGCGGCTCCTCCTCGAGAGCGAGAAGCGCGAGTCGCGTCGACTCGTGGTGACCGGTCCCGAACGCGCGCGAGGCAGGAACGCGGAGCGCGATGCGCCCGGAAGGAACCGGCGAGTCCGAGACCGGCCCCGGATCGATCCAGAACCGCTTCCCGATCGGAAACGGCCGCGACGACGCGCGGTACGCCTCGAACGGGTCTTCCTCGGCGAGGTCCGTGACGAGATCGTGCCGGACTCGCGTGGCGTCGAGCGCCCCGCCCGCGGCCCGGGCGTTCCGAGCCTCCCGGTAGAAAGCCACGAGGTCGGGCCCTCTTTCCAAGAAGCCGAGTGGATCGAACAGAGAAAGCAGGCCGACGAGCGCGTCGTCCTTCGCCTTGCGGGGGACGGTCAGGCGAGAGTACGTGAGACGGGACAGCGGTCCACTCTTACGAAAAGATCTTCTTCGCCTTGTCGAGCACCTTGGTTTGACCGCCGACGGGCGCGCCGATCAGCTCGGCGTACTGACGGAGGAGCTCCTTCTCCTTCGCCGCGGGCTTTTCGGGGACTGCGACGCCGGCGCGGATCACCAGATCTCCCCGGCCGCTCTTTCCCAGCCGGCCGAGGCCCCGCCCCTTCAACTTGATCTCGCTTCCCGCCTGCGTACCGGCGGGGATTGCAACCCTCTCCAGCTCGCCGTCCAAGGTCGGCACCGAGACGTCACCGCCCAAGACGAGTGTCGGGAAAGGCAGGTTCAACGCCAGGACGAGATTGTCTCCGTCGCGGGCGAAGATCTCGTCGGGGAGGACGGTCAACACGACGTAGAGATCGCCGGAAGCGCCGCGCGCCTGACCCGCGTCGCCTTCGCCGGCGAGGCGCAGGCGCGAGCCGGTCTCGACTCCGGCCGGAATCCGGATCTCGAGCTTGTGCTGGCCACGCCGACGTCCCTCCCCCCGGCACTGCCGGCACGGCTTCTCGATGACGTTTCCTTCACCTCCGCAGTTGGGACACGGCCGCGTCACCACCAGGAACCCCTGCGAGATGCGCTGTCGTCCACGTCCGCGGCACGCCGGGCACGTCACGGGAGAGGTTCCCTCCTCCGCGCCCGATCCCCGGCATTCGTCGCACCGCTCGAGTCGAGAAACCACGATGGGAGCGTCGATGCCGAACGCGGCGTCCTTCAGCGTGATCTCCATCCGGTAGACGAGGTCGCTGCCCGCCATGCGCCGCTCGCGAGGCGACGAGAAACCGAAGAGATCGCCGAAGAGATCGGAGAAGTCCGCGAAGATGGAAGGATCGAAGCCGCCGAAGCCGCCGCCGGCCGATCCCGCGACCCCGGAGTGACCGAAGCGATCGTACCGGCGGCGCCGCTCCGGATCGGAGAGCACCGCGTACGCCTCGGACGCCTCCTTGAACTTCTCCGAGGCGGCGGAGTCATCGGGGTTGCGGTCCGGGTGGTACTGCAGCGCGAGGCGCCGGTATGCAGACTTCAACTCGGACGAGTCCGCCTCGCGGGACACCCCCAGTACCTCGTAGTAATCGTGCCGGGTCGGCACGGCTAGGATCCGGGTGCGGCGCCGCCGGCTGCGCCGGCCGCGCCGGCGCCGGCCCGCTGCAGCATGACGCGGGTCAGAACCTTCGAGACCCCCTGCATGTCGAAGAGCGCCTCGTTCAAGTCGTCGCGCGAGTCGCTCGCAGCGATCTCGCGGGAGCGTTGCAGGGTTTCCTCGATCCGCTCCCGCTCGTCCGGCGAGAGCGCCGAGGAGAACTCCGCCAGAACTCTCTCGTTCGAGGAGAGCATCCCCTCGAGCCGGTTCCGCATCTGAGCGAGCTCGCGCCGATCGCTGTCGGCGGCGGCGAACGCCGAGGCCTCGCGGATGATCCGGTCGATCTCCGACTTCGAGAGGCCGCCCGCGGGGTTGATCTGCATCCCCTGCGCTTTTCCGGTCGCGAGGTCGCGTGCGGAGACGTGGACGATCCCGTTCGAATCGATGGCGAACGTCACCTCGATCTGTGGCACCCCGCGGGGCGCCGTCGGCAGCCCGACCAGCTCGAACCGGCCGAGCGACTTGTTCTCTTTCGCGAGCTCCCGCTCCCCCTGCAGGACGTGGATCTCGACCACCGACTGGTTGTCGGCCACGGTCGTGAACACTTTGGTGTTCTTCGTCGGGATCGTCGAGTTCCGCTCGATCAGCTTCTCGAACAGACCACCGTGGGTTTCAATCCCGAGTGAAAGCGGAGTCACGTCTAAGAGGACGACTTCCTTGATCTCGCCTTTCAGGACCCCGCCCTGGATCGCGGCGCCGATCGCGACGACCTCGTCCGGGTTGATCTCCCGCGATGGGTCCCTTCCGAAGAGCTCCGCGACCATCCGCTGGACCTTCGGAGTGCGCGTCTGCCCTCCGACGAGGATGACCTGGTCAACGTCGGACGGCTGCATCTTCGCCGAGGCGAGCGCGTCCAGGCACGGCGCCGCGGTGCGGTCGATCAGGTCGGCGACGAGTTGCTCGAACTTGTCCCGGGTGAGCGTCCGGCTGATGTGCTTGGGCCCCGACGCGTCGGCCGAGATGAACGGGAGCGTGATCGTCGTCTCCATCGCGCTCGACAGCTCGCACTTCGCCTTTTCCGACGCTTCCTTCAGGCGCTGGAGCGCCATCCGGTCCTGCTTCAAATCGATACCCGCCAACTTCTGGAAGTCCTCGAGGAGCCAGTCCATGATCTTCTTGTCGAAGTCCTCGCCCCCCAGGTACGTGTCTCCTGCCGTCGCCTTGACCTCGTAAATACCGTCGCCCAGCTCCAGGATCGAGATGTCGAACGTCCCTCCGCCGAGGTCGTAAACCGCGACGACCTCGCTCCCCTTCCGGTCGAGGCCGTACGCGAGCGCCGCGGCCGTCGGCTCGTTGATGATCCTCAGGACGTCGAGGCCCGCGATCCGCCCCGCGTCGCGGGTGGCTTGGCGCTGCGCGTCGTCGAAGTACGCGGGCACCGTCACGATCGCCTCGGTGATCTCTTCGCCCAGAACCTCCTCCGAGAATTCCTTGATCTCGTGGAGGATGAAAGCGGAGATCTCCTCGGGGCTGTACTCGTGGCCGCGCGACCGGATCATCACGTCGCCGTTGGCGGCACGCGCGATCTCGTAAGGAAGGACTTCCCGTGCGTGCGCGGTCTCCTGGGAGTCGAACTTCCGGCCGACGAGGCGTTTGACGGCGAAGACGGTGTTCAACGGGTTCGTGATCGCCTGTCGCTTCGCGATCTGGCCGACGAGCCGGTCGCCGTCTTCGGTGAACGCCACGATCGAAGGGGTCGTGCGGCTTCCCTCCCGGTTCGCGAGAACCTGCGGGGAGGTTCCCTCGACGGCGGCCACGCAGCAGTTCGTCGTCCCGAGGTCGATCCCGAGGATCTTGCCCACGTTACCGGCCCTCTTCGTTCGAAGGATTCGGAGGCGACCCCTCGCCCGGCCGGACCGCGACCTTGACGAGCGCCGGACGGATCAACCGGTCGCCGAGCGTGTATCCCTTCCGCAGAACCTCGAGAACGGAGTTCGCGGGCTCGGCCGACTCTTCGGTCGCAACCGCTTCGTGATGGTTCGGATCGAAACCGCCGGTCGTCTCGACTTCGCGCAGCCCATGCTTGCGCCAGAGGTCGGTCAGTTGCCGGTGGATGAGAAGGATGCCCTGTCCGAAGTCGCTCTCGAGGTCTCTCGAAGACGCGTGCGACAAGGCGCGCTCGAAGCTGTCGACGACCGGCAGGAAGTCGCGGGCGAGGTCGGCGAGCGCGAGCCGCCGTGCCTCGCCCTTCTCCCGCTCACTCCTCTTTCGCAGGTTCTCGAACTCCGCGAGCTTGCGAAGATGGCGCTCCTTCAGCTCCTCGAGGTCGCGCTGGACCAACCGGAGTTTCTCCTCCGCGGCCGCGATCGCCGACCGCTCCTCCTCCGCGAGCGCGGCGTCGAGCGACTCGCCCGTATCCTCGACGAGGATCCGGTCGTCTTCCTCCCCCTCGTCGGGCCGCTCCCGATCATCCATGGAAGGGCTCCCGCCGCGGACGATGCTCGCGGCTCTCGAGCCGCTCGGAGAGCGCGCGGCCAAGGAGCTCGACGACCGGGATCACGCGCGGATACTCGCGCCGCGCGGGGCCGATCACTCCGAGCATCCCGGTCAGTCTCTCCCCCCACCCGTATGAGGTCAATACGGCCGACAGGCGCGGATCGGAAGCGAGACTCGCCTCGGAGCCCAGGACGACGCAGGTCTCGTGGGCATCGAGGTAGCGCGTGACGAGGTCGAGCAGGCGCGCCTTCTCGTCGAACGCACGAAAAATCCTCTTCAGGCTTTCGACGTCGGAGAACTCCGGCTTGTCGAGCAGCTTCGAGGCGCCGTCGACGTAGACCCGCTGCTCCCCCTCGCGCGCGTCGAGCGCGAGGCGCGCGAGATCGAGCGCGCGCCCGAGCATCCGATCGCAGGCCGCCTTCTCCTCGGTGATTTCGTCG
Organism: Thermoanaerobaculia bacterium; assembly: GCA_036395335.1. GTDB lineage: Bacteria > Acidobacteriota > Thermoanaerobaculia > UBA5066 > Gp7-AA6 > Gp7-AA6. The sequence goes on along the minus strand of DASWDK010000265.1, from coordinate 9,305 downwards.
AGCAGGCTGCGCCGCACCTCGTCTAACGTTCGCCCCGCGTACTCCCGGCTGAACTGCTCGCTCGCGCTGTCGAGCTCCCGCCCGGTGTATTCGCTGCCGGTCTCGATCACGCGCGACAGGACGACGTCGGGCTCGTTCACCTGCACGACGAGGACCTTGCCCGGCGCGACGGAGAGGAACCGCAGGCTCTTCAACACCGTATGGAGCGCGTCGGGTGCCACCACGAACCCGACCTCGCCGGAAAGCCGCGAGAGGAGGCGGGAGGCGGCCTGAAAGAGACCGGTGACCTCGGGCCCGGCGGACGCCAAGTCCGAGTCCACCTGCTCGCGGACGCCCTCGTTGATTCGCCGGTGCCGAACGAGCTCGTCGATGTACAGCCGATAGGCGCGGTCGGTCGGCACCCGGCCGGCGGACGTGTGCGGCTGGGCGAGATAGCCGCCGTCGGTCAGGTCCGCCATGATGTTGCGGATCGACGCCGGGGACAGGTGGAAGCGACTCGACTTGAAGAGCGTGCGCGAGGAGACGGGCTTGCCCGTGTCCACGTGGACCCGGATGATCTCCTTCAGGATCGCCTGACTGCGCGTATCGAGAGTGCTCATGACCTTCGGTTCTGGCACTCTCGCCGGAAGAGTGCCAGATTCAGGGTAGCGGCGGGAACGTTTTCAGTCAAGGATACGAGGTTCGCTCGGTCGTAGACTGCGCGCCGTGTCGGAGGATGTCGAGGGCCCGGCGATCGTCCTCGTCGGGCCCGGTCGCGCAGGCCGCGCCTTCGCGCATTCCTGGACGAAGGCCGGTGGGCGCCTCGTTCTCGCGGGACGCGACGCGGAAGAAACGCGGCGGTTCGCGGATGAACTTTCCGCGGCGGAGGCGCGCGACCTCGCCGGCGCTTCGCTCGACGGCGACGTCCTGATCCTCTCCGTCCCCGACGACGCGATCGCTCGAGTCGCCTCCTCTCTCGCTTCGAAGGGAACCTGGCGGTTCGCTCTCCATTTCTCCGGCGCGCTCGGGAGCAACGTCCTCGCGCCGCTCGCATCCGCGGGGGCGAAGCTCGGCTCTCTCCACCCGCTGCGCGCGTTCAGCGGCGCGCCCCGCGAGAACTGGATGGGGGCATTCGTCGCGGTCGAAGGTGAAGAACCCGCCGCGGAAGCGGGAGCCGGGATCTGCCGCCGGATCGGAGCGCGTCCCCGCCTCATTCCCGCCGCGGGCAAGCCGCTCTACCACGCCGCGGCGACGCTCGCCGCCGGAGGAGCCGCCTCCCTCCTGTCGTTCGCCGCGCGCGCCTGGGTCCGCGCCGGGCTCGACCCTGAGGAGGGCCGCGTGGCGCTCGCGGAGCTCGCTTCGACCGCGGTCGATGCGGTCGGGCGGCTCCCCTTCGATCGGGCGATGACGGGACCGGTGGCGCGGCGCGACGCCGCAACGGTCCGGCTTCACCGTGACGCCCTGGCGGATCGCCCCGACGTCGCCGCCCTCTACGCGCTCCTCGCCGGGGAGACCCTGCGGAGGACGGCCGGTCGCGGCCGGGAGGACGAGATTGCTGCCCTTCTGGGCCTTCCGCCGGAGTCCGAACCGCCGAACCGGGCCGGAACTGGAAAGAAACCCGACACTCGCTAACCAAGAGGCTCCTCCGGCGAGCGAAACTGAGGCCGCAACGCGGGCGCGTCCCGGCTCCGGGTGCTAAAATCCGACCGCGGGAGCACACCCCGCCCCGATCAAAATGGTGTTCTTCAATTACGCCACGATGCAGATGGCGGCCAAGATCGTCTACTACGGTCCGGGTCTGTGCGGAAAGACCACGAACCTGCACCACATTTACGGCCGGACCGCTCCCGATTCGCGCGGTGAAATGGTCTCGCTCGAGACCGAGACCGACCGCACGCTCTTTTTCGATCTGTTGCCGCTCGACGTCGGAGTCATCAGCGGCTTCAAGACCCGGGTGCAGCTCTACACCGTTCCCGGCCAGGTCTTCTACAACACCACCCGCAAGCTCGTCCTGAAAGGAGTGGACGGCATCGTCTTCGTCGCCGACTCACAGCGGGCGATGAAGGAGGCGAACCTCGAGAGCTTCGCGAACCTGAAGACGAACCTCGCCGAGATCGGCGTCGCTTTGGACGAGCTGCCCCTGGCGCTCCAGTACAACAAGCGCGACCTCGCGAACGTGCTGTCCGTCGAGGATCTCCAGAGGGACTTGAACCGCGATGGACTCCACGAGAGCTACGAAGCCAGCGCGATCCTGGGACAGGGCGTCTTCGAAACGCTGAAGGCGATCTCGCGCCTCACTCTCCGGTCGCTCAAGAAGAGGATGCTCGGGGAGGAACGGGCGGCTCCGAAGCCGGCGACATCGATCGCCGCCGCACCGCCGAAGCTTCCGACGCCGCCGACTCCGCCCGCCGAGCTGACCCGACCGGCGTACTTGGAAGAGAAAAGGGCGGCCGAGCCTCCGCGCGAGACGATCGTGCTCGCGGCCTCCCGAGAGGCGGCGCCGGCACGGGCGCCGGTTCGCGAAGAGGTGCCTGCCGAGATCGAGTTCGAATCCGTGGAAGCCCCCCCACCCCCGCTGGAGACGCCCGAAGCGCAGGAAGCAGCCGAAGAGATCGCGGACGTTTCGTTTGCACAAAGCCGGGAATCGGCACCGTCGCCCGAAGCTGGAGTCAAACACGTCCGGCTCGGCTCGAACGTCGACATCCTCGCCGAGCTCGAGCGCCTGCGGAAGAATGCGACGTCGCTCTCGCCGGCGGGTCGCCCGACCCGGCGAGCCGCTTCCGGGATCTCCGTCGACGACCTGCTCGCGAACAGCCTGAACCACCGCAAGGAAGTCAATCGGACGTTCGAGTTCGAGATCCCGCGGCGCGATCTCGCCTCGGGGCAGCAAGTGATGGTCACGCTCCGGTTCACCGACCGCAACGATCGGCGCGTCGGCAACGAGAAGAGCTTCTCGATACCGCTCGAGACCGCACAGGATCTCGAGAAACTTCTCCTCTCTCTGAAGTTTCAAATCTTCGGAAAATAAAGGCGGCGAACGGGCGGAACCCGCTTTCGTTCCGGCTGTTTTCGTCTCCCGTCCTGTCCTCGTTGCGCCACACCCGAAAAAAGCTTTTGCTTTTCCTTCCGCCCCGGCAGTACCCTTTTTTTAGATGCTTCCAGGTCCAGGTTTCCTCCGGGGGAGAGGCTGTGCGCTCTTGTGTCTTCTCGCCGGACTGACCGGACTCATCGGTTGCTCGGCGAACCCCCGGAGCGCGGCGGCGCCGCAGCGCCCACCTCCCGCCTACGTCGCGATGACGAAAGCTTCGGAGATCTTCGCGCGAGGCCGGGATGCGGCGCTCGCCGGGGACTTCGACTGCGCCCGCGAGTATTTCCGCCAGGCGATCGAAGTGTTGCGGCCGCCTTCCGGCCCGGCGCCGTCGGACCGAGAGCTCCTCGAGTTCTCCTACCAGCTCTACGAGAGCGCCCTTCGCTACGAGGCACTGGCGGGTCCCGCCGAGGAAGCCGGGACCTCCGACGGCCTCGTCGCGTCCGAGTTGACGGAGATCGCCGAGCCCAAAGCGACCGAGCAGGCGATCGTCGACGCGAAAGAAGCGATCGCCACCGACATCAGCGTCGCCGACACCACCGGAGTGAGCTACGACATCCCGATCGCGGTGAACGACGCGGTCCTGAAAGTCCTGGCGGCGTTCCAGACTGACCTCCACGGCGTGATCGGCCGCGGCCTCGCCCGCTCGGGCCGCTACATCCCGATGATCCACCGGATCTTTCAAGAAGAGGGGATCCCGAAGGACCTGGCGCAGATCGCCCTCGTCGAGTCATCCTTCCTGACTCATGCTCGCTCTCCCATGAAAGCTCACGGCATCTGGCAGTTCATGCCGCGCACCGGCCGTCACTACGGGCTGACCGCGAACGGCATCGTGGACGAGAGGAGCGACCCGGAGAAGGCGACCCGCGCGGCGGCGCGATACCTTTCCTACCTGCACGAGCTCTTCAACGACTGGTACCTCGCGATGGCGGCCTACAACGCCGGAGAGGGAAAGATCCTCCGCGCAATGCAGCGGACCGGGGCCCGCGACTTCTGGGAGCTGTCGGCGAGCGGGACGATCCGGCCGCAGACGCAGAACTACGTCCCCGCGGTCATCGCCGCGACGCTGATCGCGCGGAATCCGGTTCATTACGGTTTCGACGTCGAGTACGAAGAACCGCTCGCCTACGAGACGGTCCTCCTCGACCGTCCCGTTCAGCTGAAGCACCTCTCCGAGTCGGTGGAGGAATTGATCCGGCTGAACCCCGAGCTGACGACGGCGATCACGCCGCGCCAGCCGGAGGGGTACGAGCTCAAGATTCCGGTGGGAGCCCGTTCGAGCGTTCTCCTCGCCTTCGCCGGCGCGCCGACCGCGTCGTTTTCGCCGGCTCGACGGCACGTCGTCCGCCGCGGCGAGACCCTCGCCCGCATCGCGAGACGCTACGGCGTGTCCGTCTCGGCGATCGCCGCCGCGAACTCTCTTTCCCGACACTCTCGCGTCCCCCGCGGTAAAGTCCTCGCCATTCCAGGGCGGTATCGGGAGGTGCGCTTTGCTTCCCTGCAGAAGGGGAAGCGAGGGCGGTCGGTGAAGGCGGTCATGGCGTCGCGAACCCAGAGCCGGCCGGCGGCCCGGCGGGCGAGCGCGAAGCACTACGAAGTCCGCACGGGAGATACCCTCTACCGGATCGCCGTCCGGCACGGAACGACGGTCGCGCAGATCCTGGCAGTCAACGCGTTCCCCTCGTGGACCCGGATTCGGCCGGGCGACCGGATCAAGATTCCCGGCAGCCGGTAAGAGATCGTCCGACCTCTTCCCTTCTGATCTCCTTCTGGTAACCTCGCGCGGTCCTCATCGCGCGACCAGGCTCTCCCGGCCGAGGAGACGCCATGCTCGCCCGAGTCCACTCCGCCGCGACGTTCGGAATCGAGGCCCGCGTCTTGGACGTCGAGGTCGACGTTTCGTCCGGGCTCCCCTCCTTCACGATCGTCGGCCTGCCGGATCCGAGCGTCCGGGAAGCTCGGGAGCGGGTCCGCTCCGCGCTTCGCAACAGCGGCTTCCCGATCCCGCCGGGTGCCGTCACCGTCAACCTCGCGCCGGCCGGATTCCGCAAGTTCGGAGCATCTCTCGATCTCCCGGTCGCCGTCGCGTTCCTGAAGATCGCCGGGCTCGAGCCCGTCGACGACGCGCGCCGCGTCTTCGTCGGAGAGCTCGGGCTCGACGGCTCCGTGCGGCCGATCCGCGGCACGCTCTGCCTCGCTCTCGCCGCACGCGACGAAGGGTTTGCGGAGATCGCGCTGCCGGCCGCCAACGCCGCCGAGGCCGCGGCGGTCGACGGAATTCGCGTGGTGGCGGTCCGGTCCCTCGCCGCTCTCGTCGATCATCTCCGCGGCAGCCGTCCGATCCCGCCCTCCGTTTCCCCGCCCCGGAAAGAGGCGTCCGGAAGACCGCCGGATTTCGCGGACGTCCGCGGCCAGGCCGTCGCGAGACGAGCGCTCGAGATCGCGGCGGCCGGCGGTCATCACGTGCTCCTCGTCGGGCCGCCCGGAGCCGGCAAGACGATGCTCGCCCGTCGCCTTCCTTCGATCCTTCCCCCGCTGAATCGGGTCGAGGCGATCGAAGTCACCCGGATTCACTCGGTGGCGGGAACCCTCCCCGCCGGAGCGGGACTGATCGAGGTACCCGCCTTCCGGGCGCCGCACCACGGCACTTCGGCTGCGGGCCTGGTCGGCGGCGGCAGCCGGCCCGTTCCCGGCGAGATCTCGCTCGCACACCGCGGAGTTCTCTTTCTCGACGAGCTTCCGGAGTTCCGGCGCGACGTGCTCGAAGGGATCCGCCAGCCGATCGAGGAGAAGCGGGTGTCGATCGTGCGCGTCGGCGGCGCGTTCTCCTACCCGTGCGATTTTCTTCTCGTCGCGGCGATGAACCCGTGTCCCTGCGGCTTCGCGGGCGACGCCACCCGCGCGTGCCGCTGCGATTTCGCGGAACGCGCGCGGTACGGCCGAAAGCTCTCCGGACCGTTGCTCGACCGGATCGACCTCCACGTTCCGGTTCCCGCCGTTCCCTGGACGGAGCTCGAGAAGGGTTCCGCCGAGTCTTCCGAAGAGATCCGGCGTCGTGTGTCCCGCGCGCGCAAGCTCGCCCTCGACCGGCGACCCGGAGGAACCGGTTCCCGCAACTCCGACCTCGTCGCGTCCGACCTCGACCTGCAGGCGTCCGTCGAGCCCGACGGGCGACGCCTCCTTGCCGCCGCAGTCGAACGGCTGGGACTCTCCGTACGCGCTCTTCACCGTTGCCTGAAGGTGGCGCGGACGATCGCTGATCTGGAGGGCGCCGAGAGGATCGGCAGAGCCCACCTCGCGGAAGCGATCTCGTACCGGCTGCGGATCGGCGGCGCCGACGGCCTCTTTACCGCTCGAGAGCCGAGGCCGGGACGCCTTCCTTCGTGAGCATCGCGACGAACTCCGTCTTGTTCACCGAGAGCACGTGGGCCTCCCTCGGATCCACGAGCTTCTTCCGGACGAGGTCGAGCAGGGAGTCGTTCAGCGTCATCATTCCCGCTCCGCGGTTCGTCTGGATGACCGAATAGATCTGGAAGGTCTTTGCCTCGCGGATGAGATTCGCGACGGCGGGAGTCGCATAGAGGATCTCGTAGGCGGCGACCCGCCCCCCGCCGATCTTCTTGCACAGCGTTTGAGCGATGACGCCGCGAAGCGAGGTGGACAGCATCTGACGGATCTGGTCCTGCCGGTCCGCCGGGAACTGGTCGATGACCCGGTCGATCGTCGAAGGGGCGGTCGTCGTGTGCAGAGTTCCGAAGACCAGGTGTCCTGTCTCCGCGGTCTCGACCGCGATCGCGATCGTCTCCAAGTCGCGCAGCTCCCCGACGAGGACGATGTCCGGGTCTTCTCGGAGCGCGGCGCGGAGGGCGTCCTTGAAAGAGTCGGTGTGCGAGTGGACTTCGCGTTGGTTCACGAGGCACTTCTTGTTCTCGTGGACGAACTCGATCGGATCCTCGATCGTGATGATGTGGTCGGTGCGGTTCTGGTTGATGTAGTCGATCAAAGCCGCGAGCGTCGTCGATTTGCCCGATCCGGTCGGTCCGGTGACCAGAACGAGCCCTTTGGTCAGAGAGCAGAGATCGAGGACCTGCTTCGGCAGGCCGAGCTCCTCGGGTGTCCGGATCTCGAAGGGAATCGCGCGGAAGACCGCGCCGGGCCCGCGCCGGTCGCGGAAGAGATTCGCCCGGAAGCGCGAAACGCCCGGTATCGAGTGAGCGAAGTCGGTGTCGTTGCGCGTCTCGAACTCCTGCTGATTCCGGTCGGGCGTGATCTCGTACAGCTGCTCGAGCAGAACGTGCTCCCGGGTCGCCTCGGCGCCGGGCAGGACCTTCATTTCGCCGTGGACCCGGACTCGAGGCGGCGTGTCGGTCGAGAGGTGGAGGTCGGAAGCTCCCATTTCGAGCATCGCCAGGAGCATCCGATCGATCGCTGCGGTCACTTGCACCTCGGACAGCGGTCGGCGCGGAGGCTCTTCCCGGGGAGTCTCGCTTCCAGACGGGGCCAAGATCGGCGACGGCAGCTCCGGCGCGACGACCGATTCGGAAGCGGCGTCCGCCTTTTCGATCGTGACTCTCCACCGGGACGAATCCGCCTCCACGCGAATGACCACCGGACCCCCTCCGTTGCGATAGGGAAACGTGGTACTTCCGTCGCGGTGAAGCTCGATCCCCGCCGGGAGGATCTCCTCCACGAGACGTACGAGCGAAGTGTGCGGGGTCGATTGGGAGGCATAGCGCGGTCCGCCGGGAAACGACAGCATCACCTTCTCGTCACTCGCCAGGACGGCGCCGGTCGCGCCGAACCGCGCGATCGATCCCAGGAGCTGGTCGATCTGCGCCATGGCTACTCCGCGTCGTGGCCGTTTTCCACGACCCGCAGCACCCATTCCTTGTTCACGAGAAAGACGCGGTCCCCTCTCCAGAGCCGGAAATAGCGCTCGTTCCGGTTCAGATGGTCGACGAGGCGGGAGCCGCCGTCCGGCCCCGAGTAGAGAACCTCTCCTTCGAGCCAGTTCCCCGCGGCGAGCGCGACGCGGACGGACCGGCGCTGCTCGAAGAGCTCGTCGCCCGATTCTTCCGCATCGATCGAGGCGCCGGAGATCCCGATCCAGGCGACCGCGCGAGAATTGAACGATTCCCATTCCCCGGTCTCGAGGTCGCGCACCGGAAGAAAGGAACCGACCTGGCCGACGAGGAGGTTGAGCACCCCCTGCCGGTGGAAACCGTGCGATTCGTGTTCCGCGAGGAAGAGCTCCACCTGTCTCGGGGCGGCGCCCGCCAGTGCGAGCTCGACCTCGAGCGCGTTCTTGGGCACTCGCAGTGGGCGCGGCTCTGCCATGATCATTGACACTTTGCGAGCGCCGTACCTTCGGTTGCGCGTCGCTAAGAGCCTGTCCGGCAAGGAACAAGCTCGCGCGAGGCGGAAAACCCTGACGGGAAATGCCACTCGGGATTGGAGAAAGGGTCAAAAGGATGTCGGACAGACCGAAGGATTTTTGGATCGATCTCTCTGCCATTTCCGGTATCGAGCGGCCCGGCGGGCCTTCCGATTTTCGTGAATAATTCTCCCCGTCTGAGTTGTTGACGGCCTAAATGATCGACCGGGTCCTCGCCAAAGTCTTTGGAACCCAGCACGAGCGCGACATCAAGAAGCTCCTGCCGCGCGTCGAGCGGATCAACGCGCTCGAGCCGGCTCTCCAGAAGCTCTCCGACGACGAGTTGCGCGGCAAGACCGCCGAGCTGAAGGCGCGCCTGGCCGGCAAGCTCGACGGGTTTGCCGAGGAGGACGCGAAGCAGGCCCGGGTGCGGGCGCTCGACGACTTTCTCGAGGAGGCCTTCGCAATCGTGCGGGAGGCGTCCGTGCGCGCGCTCGGGATGCGCCCGTTCGACGTCCAGCTGATCGGCGGCATGGTGCTGCACCAGGGCAAGATCTCCGAGATGAAGACGGGCGAGGGCAAGACGCTCGTGGCCACGATGCCCGTCTACCTGAACGCGCTGACCGGGCGCGGGGTCCACGTCGTCACGGTCAACGACTACCTCGCGCGCCGCGACGCGGACTGGATGGGCAAGGTCTATCGGTTCCTCGGGCTCTCCGTCGGGTGCATCCAGAACTCGCTCTCCGACGAGGAGCGGAAGAGACAGTACGCCTGCGACGTAACCTACGGGACCAACAACGAGTTCGGCTTCGACTACCTGCGCGACAACATGAAGTTCGAGCTGGAGTCGATGGTCCAGAGAGG
>DASWDK010000264.1:0-2058 GCA_036395335.1 Thermoanaerobaculia bacterium | reverse complement strand
GTTCCTCGGGAAACGGCCGAGCGTTCTCGAGCTCGGCATCGGGACGCTCGCCTGCGTGCCGCTCTCCGCCGGAAGCCGCCGGATCGGGCTCATCTACGTGGATGGACGCAAGCGCGCCGGGGTTTTCACCGACCTCGATCTCGAGATCTTAGAAGCGCTGGCCGCCAACGTCTCGGTCGTCCTGTCGACTCTCCGGATCGATCGCGAGATCCGGGAGATCCTCGGCGGATCGCCCGGAAGCGCACCGGAGGACCGGAGGTTCCTGGACCTCTTGGGCGAGCGCGTGCAGGAGATCGCTCGAGCCGTGTCTCCGCGCTCCGCCGCGGCACGCGGAGGCGTCTCCTCGCCGTGAGGCGCGAGCCGCCGCCGGAGAGTCCGCGCGGTGGTTGACCCGTCGAACGTCCGCGAGAAGAGCCCTCCGGCGGTTTCGGCAGACGCCGCCGCCGGCTCGACCCCCGGCGCGACGCCGACGGTGACGAGCGTCGACGTCACGCGGCGGTTCGCGCCCGGAACGCTCGTCGCCGGACGCTACCGCGTGCTCGGAGTGGCCGGCGTGGGAGGCATGGGGGTCGTCTACCGGACGAGGGACGAGGAGCTCGGCGTCGACACCGCTCTGAAGGTCCTTCGTCCCGAGCTCGGCGGCGATCCGGCGGTCCTCGAGCGCTTCCGCAGCGAGCTCCGGCTCGCCCGCGAAGTCAGCCACAAGAACGTCGTCCGCATCCACGACATCGGCGAGCACGAGGGGCTGCGCTTTCTGACGATGCGGTACGTCGAAGGACGCTCACTCTCCGACGTCCTGGAGCACGAAGGGCCGATGCCGCCGGAGCGCGCGGTGGCGATTGCGCGCCAGGTGGCTTCGGCGCTGGAAGAGGCGCACCGCGCCGGCGTCATCCACCGGGATTTGAAGCCCGGGAACATGCTTCTCGACGCGGATGAAACCGCCTACATCACTGATTTCGGGATCGCCCGCTCGCTCGGCCGCGACGGGCTGACCCGCGCCGGCGCGGTCATCGGCACTCCCGACTACCTGTCGCCGGAACAGATCGCAGGCGACCCGGTCGATGCGCGCACGGACCTTTACGCCCTCGGAATCGTCCTCTACGAGATGCTCACCGGCGAGCTGCCGTTCCGCGCCGGCTCGCAGGCTGAAATGCTCGGGTCGAGGCTGGCGGGGCGCGCTCGCGACGTTTCCGAGACGGGGGTACGGGCCCCGGCGTGGCTCCGCGCGATCGTGCGGAAGCTTCTCGAGCGCAACCCGGCGCGACGGTATCCCGACGCCCGGGCGCTCTCAGACGACCTCGACCGGGGGCGGGTCCCCGGGAAGGATCGGCGGGCGCTGCGTGTCGCGATCGCGATTGCGGTCACGGGCGCGCTCGGTCTCGGAATCTGGACGGCGACTCGGAATCGCGGGCGCCGGCCTTCCACCGCCGCCTCCTCCCGGCCCGGATCGCCGGCGGCCCTCCCCGGCACCCGCGAGGCGATCGCGATCCTGCCGCTCTCCGACGAGACGGGCGAGCCCGGGCTCGCCTGGACGAGCACCGGAATCCCGGAGATGCTCGGGGCGAACCTTTCGGAGACGGGGAAGCTGCGCATCCTCGACTCGCTCCGCGTCCTTCGCAATCTCCACGACCTCCGGCTGACTCCGGGGCGATACGACGAAGCGGCCCTCTCCGAGCTCGCCGATCTCTGGAGCGTCGGGCGGCTCGTCACGGGATCCGTTCGCCGCGCGGGCCGGAGGTTACGCGTCGATCTCCGCCTCGTCCGCGTCGGAGCCGGCGGGCTCACGAGCCGGTACGTCTCGGCCGAGACGCCCGGCCCGGAAGGACTGTTTGCGCTCGTCGGCGCGCTCGCGGGACGGCTGCGTTCCGAGCTCGGATTCGCGGGACGCGAGGCCGCCGAGAAACCTGCCGCGGAGACGGCGTCCGTCGCCGCGGCAAAGGCGTACGAAGCGGGACGCCAGCGGCTCCTCGCCGGGGACGACCTGGGCGCCGCTCCCGCGTTCGAGCAGGCGGTCGCCGCCGATCCCTCTTTTGCGGCCGCGCTCGAGCGCCTCGCCGA
>DASWDK010000263.1:0-2839 GCA_036395335.1 Thermoanaerobaculia bacterium | reverse complement strand
GACAAATCGCGCGGCGAGACCGGGCACTGGAGACCACAGTTCCTTCCGGATGGCCGCCACTTCCTTTACCTCGCGCGGGCGGAACCGGCTCAGAACAGCGGAATCTACGTAGGATCGCTCGATTCCAAGAGCACGAAGCGGATCCTCGACGTGGACGTGACGACGTTCTTCGCGCCTCCCGGCTACCTCCTCTTCGTCCGCGAAGGCGCGCTCATGGCCCAGCGATTCGACCCGAAGGCTCTCCGGATCACCGGGGACCCCGTTGTCGTCGCCCGCGGCGTCCAGTACGTCGCCACGTGGGGCTCCGCGGCCTTCGCCGCTTCCGAAAACCGCATACTGGCCTATCAGGGAGCGAGTCCCGCTGCCCGCCAGCTCGTCTGGTTCGATCGCTCCGGCAGGAGAACGGCGGCTCTCGGCCCGGATGCCGAGTACGCCGGCGATCCCCGGATCTCGCCGGACGGATCGCGCGTCACCGTCCGACGGATCGATCCGACGACCCGCAGCGCCGACATCTGGATCATCGACGTGGCTCGCGGCATCGGATCGCGTTTCACTTTCGACGAAGCCCGAGAGTCAAGCCCCGTCTGGTCCGCCGACGGCACCCATGTCTTCTTCGGCTCGAACAAAGCGGGTATCGGCGACCTCTACGAGAAACCCGCGAGCGGCGCGGGATCGGAAACGCTATTGTTGAAGTCGGATCTCTGGAAAGAGCCGCTCGACGTCTCTCCCGACGGCCGCTGGCTCGCATTCCGGGTTGGAGATCCCCGGACGAAGACCGACATCTGGCTCCTGTCTCTCTCCGACCGGAAAGCCGCGCCGCTCGTCGCCACGCCGTTTCAGGAGGACGACGCGCGGTTCTCTCCCAACGGACGGTGGCTCGCTTACGATTCGGACGAGACCGGGAAGCAGGAAGTCTTCGTTCAACCGTTTCCCGCAACCGGCGAGAAGTGGCAGGTCTCGACGGCCGGCGGCGCGAGTCCGCGATGGACGAACGGCGGCCGCGAGCTCGTCTATTTCGAGCCGCCCGACAAACGGAAACTGGTCGAGATCGGCACCGCGCCGTCTTTCCAGGCGTCCGCGCCACGAGATCTCTTCGGCACTCCCCGAGCTCAGGGCTCCGACGTCCGACGCGACGGCCAGGCCATGCTCGTGAACATGCCGGCGGCGGAGACCGCTCCGAATCCGATGACGATTGTTCTGAACTGGACGGCGGGGCTGAAAAAGTAACCGGATTCGGCCGGTCCGGAGCGCCCGGATATCATTCCCCCGCAACACCGTACGGAGGCGAAGAGAACGCATGGACTTTCGCAGCTTGCTCGAAGAAGCCCTGGAGGCCTGGTCCTACACGCGCGCAGGCGTCCTGGAAGAGGCCCGCAACCTTCCCGAAAAGGACTTCGGTTTCCGCGCGTCGGAGAAGAGCCGCTCGGTCATCGAGCTGCTCCAACACATCATCGAGTCGGGACTCCTGATGTCCGGTGAGCTCTCGCGTCCGGACGGCGACTTCCGGCGCAAATCGTACGAAGGGTTGTTGATCGAGTACGCGCGTGGAATCTCGGGCATGAGGTCCAAGCGCCAGCTCCTGGCCGCGCTGCGCCAGACCCACACGGACGGCGAGAAGAGGATCCGCGCGGCGGGCGAGCTCCACATGCTGCAGCTCATCAACCGGTTCGACGGAAAGAAGGGCACGCGTCTCGCCTGGATGAACCACGGCATCTCCCACGAGGAGTACCACCGCGGTCAGCTCGCCGTCTACGCGCGGCTCGTCGGCCGCGTTCCCGCGCTGACGAAACGGATCCACGGGTAGGCCAAATCGACGTCGATCGTCGTTGCTCGCCATCCGAGGAGAACCGCGCTCGCGCCGCCGGTGAAATAGACGGTCGTCTCCCGATCGGCGGCTTTGGACAGGCCATGCATCAGCCTTAAGACGCGCGCCGCGTCCGCTACCTGGCGCATTCCGCCGTGCGCTCGAAGCTGACGAGCCTCGCAAGGAGCGCGTTGTAGCGGGAGTGGGCGGAGTCCGGATCGGTCCTCGCGAGCAGCTCGTACAACCGGTGCTCCGGATCGGCAAAGGGAGCTGCAGGGAGCGTCAGTCCGATCCGGCGCAGGCGCGTGGTGCCGATCGAGACCAAGAAAGCAGCCGCCGACTCGACGCCGCGGGAGAGGTCCTCGAGCCCCTGCCGGACGAGGTCGGCTCCCGGGTAGCCGTCGAAACCTCCACCCGGCCATGATAGTGGCCTCGACCCCCGGATATCATTTCTCGATCTCGATGCCTCTCTCCAACGGTACGCGCCTCGGTCCGTACGAGATCGTCGCGGCGATCGGCGCCGGCGGAATGGGTGAGGTTTACCGGGCGCGCGACACGCGGCTCGAGCGCACGGTGGCGGTAAAGGTGCTGCCGGCGCACCTGTCGACTTCTCCTGAATCACGCCAGCGGTTCGACCGCGAGGCGCGAATGATCTCGCAGCTGTCGCACCCACACATCTGCGCGCTCTATGATGTCGGCCACCAGGACGGGATGGACTACCTCGTCATGGAGTACCTGGTGGGGGAGACTCTCGCCGAGCGGCTCGTCAAGGGACGTCTTCCAACCGAGCAGGTCTTGCGTTACGCCATCGAGATCGCCGACGCTCTCGACAAAGCGCACCACGACGGGATCGTCCACCGGGATCTGAAGCCGGGCAACGTGATGCTGACGAAGTCGGGCGTGAAGCTCCTGGACTTCGGACTTGCCAAGGCGGTGCTCCCGCCATCGTCAGCGCCCGCGACGGCTCTGCCGACGATGAGTCCGGCCCTGACTCAGGAAGGGACCATTCTCGGGACCTTCCAATACATGGCTCCG
>DASWDK010000262.1:0-1540 GCA_036395335.1 Thermoanaerobaculia bacterium | reverse complement strand
TCCATCACGTCCTCGGTCATGTAGGTCACGCCGGTGGAATAGACGTGGCCGGCGATGCCGACCCGTGCGTTGATCCGCCGCGAGAGCCGCGTCTCCGCGTCCGCCCCGAAGGTCGCGATGAAGACGAGCTCGTTCTCCATCCGGTCCTCGTTGCTCTTCGTAAGCGGGTCGTCGAGCAGGATCGAGCCGGCCTCCGAGGGAACGAACTCGTTGGCCTTCTGCAGGACCTCCCTCAGGAAAACGTCGATATCGATCTCGCCGGAATAGGGGTAGTAAGCCTTGTGCCGCTCCAGGAAGTTTTCGAGGTGGCGGTTGTCGAGCGTATGAACGGGCAGCAAGAGAACTCCCTGTGAAGAGAGCAGTTTACCATCTGATAACCTGCTTTTCGTGGAGCCGGAGAAAGTCTGTCGGGCCCAAGGGTTTAACCTGCTGCGCAGAGTGCCTCCGAGGGTTGGATGATCCCTGCGAGGAAGCGCTGGGGGCAGCACTTCCTCACGCGGGCAGAAACGGCCGAACGCATCGTTGCCGCGGCGAGGTTAGGCCCAGCGGACACGGTGGTCGAAGTCGGTCCCGGCAATGGGGCTCTGACCCGCCCGATTGCCGCCAGAGTGAGACACCTGCTCGCGATCGAGATCGACCCCTGGAGAGCCGCGGCTCTCGAGGAAGAGTTCGCGGGAGAACGGCGGGTCAAGATTGCTCGCGGTGACGTTCTGGAGCGTCCGTTTGCCGAGTGGCTGGAAGAGGCCGGGTGGAAAGGCCCGGCCGTCCTCGTCGCGAACCTGCCCTACAATGCCGCGACACCGATCTTGCTCGCTGCGGCCGGAGAACCGGAAGCGATCGCACGCTCCGTGGTCACGGTGCAGCGGGAGGTGGCCGAGCGTCTGTGCGCCCGGCCGGGTCAGGAAAGCTACGGCTACCTCTCGGTCCGCGCGGCTGCCTTCGCACGGGCGAGGATTCTGTTCGATCTCTCGCCGGGAGCCTTCCGGCCGAGGCCCAAGGTGACGTCAACCGTCGTCGAGCTTTCGCCGCGTTCCCCTGTGCTCGAGACGGCCTTGCGCGATCGGGCGCTGGAACTGGCCTCGCTCGGCTTTCGCACGCGCCGCAAGACGCTGGGCAACGCTCTCTCGTCGACGGGCGAGCGCGCCGATTGGGAGCGCGCCCTCGAGACGCTCGGAAAGGGGCCACGGGCGAGGGCCGAGGAGCTGTCCCTGGAGGATTTCGTCAAGCTCGCCGAGTTGAGACCGTGACGAGTTCAGTCGTGTCCTGTCGGCGCCGTAGGGGCGGAGGTGGAGACCGGCGATGCGATTCGCGTCGCCACCCGGACCCAAGATCGCGCCCTCCGTGCCGATCACGAAGCGCATGGCGGCGGCCCGGACCGCGATGACCGCGGCGATCGAGGTCGTTCCGCTCGGGGGACTCGGCGAGTTTGGACGGAACTTGCTGTGGTTGAAGTGCGGAGAGTCCAGCATCCTCGTGGACGTCGGGGTCTCGTTTCCCGACGAGACGTTTCCCGGGATCGACCGGATCGCGCCGGATCTGT
>DASWDK010000261.1:0-5046 GCA_036395335.1 Thermoanaerobaculia bacterium | reverse complement strand
GGAGAGCCCTTTGCGCTCGACGCTTCGCAGCCGCTCGGTGTCGCCCTTCTCTGGGCGAAAGAGAACGTTCTCCTCGCCGTCTCCGACGGGCAGAACGTCGAGATCGCCGAAGAATCCCGCCGGGAGATCGCCGCCCGCTGGTGCGCGCTCGATAGTCCGGGTCGCTCGGTCATGATCGCCGACGCCAAACCTCTCGACTCGCTTCTGGCGAACGAAGGAGGAGCCGTCGCCGCGGACGTCTTCGACGTCTGTCTGGCGCAGTACGTGCTCGCGCCCGGAGTCGGCAGCTCGGAGTTCGAGGTGATGGCCTTTCAGCGCCTCGGCCAGAAGGTCACTCCGAACAAGGAAGCCGGGATCGTCTCCTGCATGCTGCCGGAGGGGTACGCCGTCGAGACCGCCGATCGCTGGCTGGGCGAACGGGCATCCGGCACCCTCGAGCTCGCCCGGCGTCTGCGCTCGGACATGGACAAGCGGCCGGCGCTCGAGAAGATCTATCGCGAGATCGAGCGTCCGTTGACGCCGATTCTTGCGCGGATGGAGCTCGCCGGGATCGCAGTGGACATTCCGTATCTGAAGGAGATGTCGGCGCGCATGGAACGGGACCTGCGCTCGCTCGAAGAGCGAATCTGGCAGGAGGCGGGGGAACAATTCAACGTCAACTCACCGGTGAAGCTCGGGCAGATCCTCTTCGAGAAGATGAAGTATCCAGTCGGCCGAAAGACCGCGAAGACGCGCGTGTCCTCGACGGGCGTCGAGGTTCTGAACGAGCTGGCTGATCAGGGGTTCCCGATCGCGCGCCTGGTCATCGAATATCGGGAGATCGCAAAGCTGAAGGGCACCTACGTCGATGCCCTTCCGCAGCTCGCCGACGAGAATTCGCGCGTCCATTCCTCTTTTCACCAGACCGTAGCGGCGACCGGCCGACTCTCCTCGTCCGACCCCAACCTGCAGAACATCCCGATCCGGACAGCGGCCGGCCGCGAGATCCGACGTGCTTTCGTCGCGCCTCCCGGCGGGAAGCTCATCGTCGCCGACTACTCGCAGATCGAGCTCCGGATCCTCGCGCACCTCTCGGGCGACCAGAACCTGATCGCCGCGTTCGAGCGCGGGGACGACATCCACCGCGCGACTGCGGCCAAAATCTTCAGCGTCCCGCCCGAACTGGTCAGCCAGGAAATGAGGTTCGCCGCGAAGCGGATCAACTTCGCGCTCCTCTACGGCATGGCGGCCTACACGCTCGGAAAGGACCTCGGCGTCCCGACCGCGGAGGCGAAGATCTACATCGAGTCGTACTTCGCGCAGTTTCCGGCGGTGCGGGGAACTCTGGACGGCGTTCTCGAAGAGGCGCGCCGAACGAAAGAGGTGACGACGCTTTTCGGCCGCGTGCGTCCGATCCCGGACATCCATGCGTCCAACGGGTTGGTCCGCGGCAACGCCGAGCGCATGGCGTTGAACGCGCCCTTCCAGGGCTCGGCGGCGGACATCATCAAGATCGCGATGGTTCGCCTCGATCGCGCGCTCGAAAAGTCGGGCTTGCGGGCGCGCATGCTCCTCCAGGTCCACGACGAGCTCGTTCTCGAAGCCCCCGCCGGCGAGGTCGAGGAGGTGTCGGACCTGGTTCGGCGCGTGATGGAGGGAGCCGCGCAGCTGAAGGTCCACCTCGCCGTCGAGCTCAAGTCGGGGGACAACTGGCTGGCGGCAAAGTGACCTGCGTCACATTTCGCTATACTTCGCGCCCATCTCGATGAGTCGGCGCATTTTCTCAACCCTTGCACTCGCCGGCGTCCTCGCGTTCGCGGCGGGGACCGGGCGTGCCCAGGAAGTCTCCCCGACGCCTGTCCCGGCTCCTTCGCCGGAGGCGCCCGCTCCCCCTGCGCCTCCTCCCGAGACGACTCCGGTCCTTTCGCCTCCACCGCATGCAACCCCGACCAGCACGGCTCCTCCGGCCACGGCGGCGACTCCTCCGCCGCCGCCGGCCGTGGCGACGCCGGCTGCCGCGCCCGTCGCGCGGGTCACGGACGCGGCTGTCGTCGCCATCCTCCAGGCGCCGGCGGAGAACCCTTTCGGCATCGCTCTCGAGGTCCCGGCGGCTGTCCCCCCGAAGTTGACCTTCAGCCAATCGGTCGTCCCAGCGACGGAGTACGTCTCGACGCGCGTGGACGCGGCGGGCAAACCGATGGGAGTGAAGCCGGAGCGCGACCCGATTCCCTCGCTGGCGGGCGAGGCCCAGAAGTCGCTCGCGCGATGGACGTTCGAGCCGGCACGCCGCGGCTCGGAGAGCGTCGAGACCTGGGCCGCCCTGAGACTCGAGCTCCAGGTCGAGATCGACCCGCCCCGCTCGGTCCAGGCCAATCTCGTCGCGGTGACGCCTTCGACCGCGATTCCCCGACCACTCGCGTGGCCGTCCGACGAAGTCTGGCTCGAGACCCGCAAGGGACCCGCGCCCGCCGGCGGCGTGCCGGTCGAAGCCGTGGACTCGCCGCCGTTGCCGAAGAAGACGCCGTGGACGGCCGATTCCTACAAGGGACCTTTCAGCGCCCGGTTCTGGGTCAAAGTGAAATCGAACGGCTCGGTCGAGAAGGCGATTCCGCTCGAGGCGACCGACCCGATTCTGGTGGGTTACCTGCGCCGCGCGATGTCCACTTGGACGTTCCGTCCCGCGCAGGCCGGCGGCACGTCCGTCGACTCCTGGAACGAGCTGTCGCTCTCGGGCCAGGTCTACTACAAGGTGGAGTTGAAGCAGATTGCCTCGCTCCGGAGGAGCCTCGCCGGGTCGTAGTCTGCTCGGAGTCCCGATCCCTCCCGCCCTGGGAGAGCGCCTTCGCGCCGAATTCGCCGGCGAGCTCGTTCGCGCCCGCCTCCACCGCGGTCTTCCTGCGCGGATCCTGACGTCCCTGGCCCGCACCGATGCGATCGTCTTCGGCCGGCGGGTGTTCCTCTCCCCGGCGGCGGCGACGCTCGTCTCTTCGGATGCGATCGAAGGCGCGCTGTTGCTTGCCCACGAGCTGACGCACGTCCGGCAGTACCGCCGTTCCGGCGCGGCCGTCTTTCTCGGAAAGTACGTGGGGGAGTACCTGGGACGCCGCCTCGCGGGCGCCTCCCATGCGCAGGCCTACCGCGAGCTCTCATTCGAGCGCGAGGCGGAAGAGTCCCGGCTGCCTTTCGAACAGGCTCCAGAGATCGAGGATCGCCCGGTCGACTCGGGCTAGGACCGCGCGTTCTGGCGCCGCAACAGGTCGTCGAACCTGCCGAAGTCGTAGATCGCGAGCAGGTTCGGATGAGAGAGGGCTGCGATGGCGCGGGCTTCGCGCTCGAAGCGTGCGAGCGCTTCCGCGTCGCCCGAAAGCTCCTCCGGAAGGACCTTGATGGCGACCTCCCGGCCGAGGCGCAGATCCCGCGCGCGGTAGACCTCCCCCATCCCGCCGGCGCCGAGTGGCGCGAGAACCTCGTACCGATCGAGGAGCGTTCGCGAGACCAGGGTCACGCGCGGGAACCTTTACCACAGAGACGCAACGCGTTCCCGGCTACTTCGGCAGGATCTCCCTTCGATCGCCGACCCGCCGCGTCACCTTCTCGCCGTCCAAGTACTCCAGGAGCGGGATCGCGAGCTTGCGGGAGAGCCCGAACATCTCCTTGAACTCCGCGATCTCGAAGGCGGGCTTGCCGGACGCCCGCAGACGCGAGACGACGCCGTCGACTGCCTCGCGCGCGATGAGCCATCCTCCCGGCAGGCGGACGATCGCTCCCCGTTTGACCAGGTAGCCGATGAGTCCCTCGACCACTTTCTGGCGATGCTGCACGAGCTGCGTGACTTCGGCAGGTGACGGCGGCGACAGGCCGCGCTCGCGAAAGACATCTGCGATCCGTTCGGAGAGCTCGCGCTCGCGGCCGACCAGATCGTCGCGGCCGGGAGCCCGCGCTTCGTCTCCGACCGGCACCAAGGCGCCGCGCTCCACCAGCGCGGCCTCGACCGCCTCCGCCCAGGGCAGATCGGAGGAGGGAAGCAGGCGCGACAGGAGCGTCCGGCGCGGCATGCCCACCGCGCCGGTTCCCGATTCGAGGTAGTGGTTGATCTCCCGCCGCGCCCTCTCGACCAGGGCAGCAAGAGCTCGCTCGGACAGGTACCGTTCGGGAGACCGCCGCAGGACGTGGACGCGGCCGCTCTCCCGCGAAGGCCCGAGTGCGGCGCGCACGCGGGCGGCGGGAACGCCCGTCCGTGGGGCTAGCTCGTCTTCGGAGACGCCGCCTTCGCGTCCCTGCTCGATCCACAGCTCCAGCTTTTCGCCGAGCGATCCGTTTTCGAGCCGATCCAGAAGATTGCGCAATTCGGATGTGCGCCGCCGCCCGAGAGGAGGCGAAAGCGGGTCGAGGACGATCCCTCCGCCGATCGTCGTGACCGGAGACAATCGCCGCAGAACGAAGCGGTCGCCCGGAATGGACGCCACCGAAGACGAGAGGCGGAGCTGAGCCCGCGCCGAGCCGCCCCGCCCGATCGGGCTGCCTTCCAAGACGCGGACGAGAGCCCGCGCTTCGGAAGAGAAGTGATGAAAGGAGAGACGGTCGCCGCTCGCGACGGGCGGCGAGGAGTCCAGCAGTTCGATGCGGACGGTCAGGAGAGCGCTCGTCGCGAAGGCCCCCGGCGTCGCCAGCATCTGACCGCGCTTCAAATCCGACAGCTCGACTCCCACGAGGTTCGCGCTCACGCGCTCTCCTGCGCGCGCCTCTGCGGTCTCTCTCCCGTGCACTTCGATCCGGCGCACGCGCACGTTTCGCCGCCTTGGAAGCAGCTCGAGCTTCTGTTCGCGAGAGATCGTTCCGGACACGAGGCTGCCAGTGACGACCGGCCCGAACCCCGCGATCGAGAACGCGCGGTCGATTGGGAGCCGAATCCCTCGCGACTCCCGCTCCGTGTCGGCGTCGCGGACGGCGAGTCGGACGATCGCGCGCTTCAGCTCCTCGACCCCCTCGCCGGTGCGCGCGGAGACCGGGACGATCTCGGCAGCGGCGAGATCGGACCCGTGCGTCATCTCGCGGACGTCCGACGCC
>DASWDK010000260.1:0-3099 GCA_036395335.1 Thermoanaerobaculia bacterium | reverse complement strand
CTACTTCATCGGAAACGTGCGAAAGCAGCCGTTCACCGAGATCTGGCGCGGCGAGAAGGCGCAGAAGTTCCGTGCAAAGCTGGCGAAAGAGCCTCTCCCCATCTGTAACCGCTGCTGCGGAAGTTATGTGTACGGGAAGTTCCAGAGACCGACGAGCTAACCCGCCCAGTAACTGTAGAAGTTGAACCACTGCCTCGGGTTCTCGCTGACGACGATCTCGAGGTCTGCGGCGACGTGGGAGAGGATCCTCAAAGCGTCCTCCCCCGGTGAAAGCGCGGGTTCGGCGTGCAGCGGCCTGCCCCAGACGTTGCGGTAGCTTCCGTCGGGATTTCGCAGAAAGAACCCGGGCAGCACATCGCAGCCGCAGAACCTCGCGAGCAGCGCCGGCGATCGCAGAAACGGGGTCGGCCGGCCGAAGAAGGGAACGATCACCTGGTCCTCCGGGTAAGCGCGATCGACGAGCAGCGCGACGGAGCGCCCCCGATCGATTGCGCTCCTCACTTTGAACGCGGTCGCCATGGAGGTCCCGATATCGATCGACTCGACCCCGAGGCGGTTACGCAGATCGAGCCGCATCTCCTGGACCGTCGGGTCGAGCTCGGGCTGGCCGACGACGGCCGGCACGAGTCCGTGGCGCCGCAGCGTCACCGCGCCCATCTCCCAGTTGCCGACGTGCCCGGTCACCAGAAGAAAACCGCGTCCTCCGCGCCGGCTCGCCGCGAGGACGCGGGCGTCTTCGTCGAATGTCGTGATCCGGGGGGTGAACGCGTCGCTTCGCAGCCGCCAGACGTCGATCGTTGCGCGGCCGTACTCGTAGAACACCCGGCGCGCGAGGCGGGCGGCCTCCCGTCGGGACACTCCGAGCGCCCGACGGAAGTTGTCGGCCATTCCGCGACGGGTCCGGGCCAGGACCGCGATCGCGATCGAATTGCCGACCGTCGAGATAGCCTTCAAAACCGGAAGCGGCAGCCACCGCGCGCCGTGGTGTAGGCCGCCGTAGACGATCCTGTTGGACAGACCGTGGCTGACCCATTTGCGCCGGGCCCGCGGGGCGGCAGGCGTGCTCGGCGAGGCACCCGGAGCTTCGATTGCGGACATTTTCAGCGCCGAGTCTACAATCCCGCGACGCCATGAACGTGCTGCTCCTGCGCCCCGATCCCGGCAACGAGCGCTTCGGGCTGGGTCCATTCTTCCGCGTCGAGCCGCTCGGCCTTGAATACGTCGCCGCGGCTCTTCTCGCCCGCGGGCACTCGCCGGCGATCGTGGATCTGCGCTTTCATCGGCACGTCTCCTCCTGGCTGTGGCGGACGCGGCCGCGAGTCGTCGGCATCTCCTGCATGCACGCGCTCGAGTACGACCGGGTCCTCGAAGCGGCGCGCGAGGTGCGTCGCGCGTCGCCCGGCGCGTTCGTCTTCGTGGGAGGCCACGCCGCCGCAGCCTTCTCCACGCCGCTCGAGAGGCCGGAGATCGACGCGATCTGCGTGGACGACGGCGAGGAAACCGTCCCCGCGCTCGCCGAAGCGCTCGAGAAGGGACGGCCACTCTCCGAAGTGCCGGCGCTGCGCCTCCGCGCCGGCGAAGGCTGGATCTCGACGCCGCCGCTTTCCGATCGGACGGACCTCGACTGCGTACCGCTTCCGGCGCGCTCTCTAGCCGAGCGCGACCGCCGCCGGTACCACTGCCTGCTCTTCCGGCCGGTCTGGCTGGTCGAGACGGCGCGCGGGTGCCCGTACCGGTGCAACTTCTGCTCGGTGTGGCAGCTCTACGGTCGGTCGTTTCGCGAAAGATCGATCGGCGCAGTGGTGGACGATCTCGCATCGGTCGGGGAGAACGTATTCATCGCCGATGACCTCTTCTGGAATCATCCCGACAGGAGCCTCGCGCTGGCGGAAGCCTTGAAGAAGCGCGGCGTGAAGAAGCGCTGGCTGCTCGTTCAGACCCGGACCGATCTCGTCTGCCGGCGCCCCGACCTGCTGGAGGCGTGGCGGCCGCTCGCGAAGGACTTCGACGTCTTCTTCGGTCTCGAGGCAGCATCGGACGAAGGCCTGGCCGGAGTCGTCAAGGACACGGGGGTCTGGGCGTCCATCGAAGCCGCGAAGATCTCCCGCTCGTTCGGTTACGGAGTCACCGGAAACTTCCTCGTCGATCCGGACTGGGACGAAGCCCGGTTCCGCGAGCTGTGGGGCTTCGTCGCGGAGCATGGCTTCCAGCGCGCGGGCTACACGATCTTGACGCCGCTGCCGGGAACCGAGCTCTATCAGCGTCTCGCGCCGCTCCTCGAAGGCCAACCCTGGTTTAAGTACGACATGCATCACGTCCTGTGGGAGCCGCGCCTGGGCGCGCGCAGATTCTTCGAGCTGTACGCCGAGACCTGGCGTCGCTCGATCCTGAACACGGGCGGCGAGAAGAAACTCTCCGACTGGATGCGCCAGGTGCGTTTCGCCGAGATCCCCTACATCACAAGGGTCCTCCTCCGGACGCAGCGGATGATGCGGGCGGAGGCTTATCTGAAGGAGCACGAGGCCTCCGCGCCGGTCGCCGCGGAGTATCCAACCGAGGCAGCGCCCGCGACCTGAGCCTCCTCGATCGCTTTCTGCCGGAATACGACGTCTCGAAGCGGCACGCGCTCGAGATCGCCGCACCGCCCAGCCGGGTGTTCGAAGAGTTGCGGCGCTACGACTTCGGAAGCTCGGGCGTGTCCGGTGCGCTCCTGAGGCTTCGCGGATACGGCTGGCGCTGGCGTCGCGCCGGAGAGCCTCGGGATGCGTCACTTTCCGAGCGGCTGGTCCGGTTCGGGTTCACTCTGCTGGGCGAGACCCCGGGAGAAGAGCTCGTCTTCGGCGTCGTCGGCCGTTTCTGGCGGCCGAACGGCGGCCTGCGGCGGATTTCCGCGGCGGAGTTCGAAAGCTTCGCGGAGCCCGGCTTCGCGAAAGCGGCCTGGAACCTGCACGTGGGGTCAGGTCTCCACTTGCCACATGGAGGGTCAGGTCTCCACTTGCCACATTGTGAGCTCTCGACCGAAACCCGCGTTGCCTGCTTCGGCGAGGCGACGCGCAGGAAGTTCCTCCTCTACTGGCGTCTCATCGAGCCGTTCAGCGG
>DASWDK010000259.1:0-22466 GCA_036395335.1 Thermoanaerobaculia bacterium | reverse complement strand
GATCGGTGAGCAGGGACTTCGCGGCGGCGAGATCGGCGAGCAGGGACTTCGCGGCGGTGAGATCGGCGAGCAGGGACTTCGCGGCCAGGGGAACGACGACGTCTAGTCTCGCGAATCCAGATTCGCTCCGAGCGCCCCTTCGTCGGGGCGCTTTTTCTTTTTGGGCTCCGCGGCGCCACATTGCCCGGAGGTAAAAAATTCATCTTCAGATGAGAAATTCATCTCCGTATCAGGGCCGGTCTCAGAGCCCGGGTTCAGACAACTACTTCTGCGCCAAGGACTTCCCGGCGGCAGCATGCGGGTTCTGCGGCTGGTCCTCATCTTGCGAAACAGGACTGGCGAGGAAGGGAGAAACGAAATGACGAAAGAAGTGAGAGTCCAATTGACCGAGGCCCAGAAGGCGAAGATCAAGGATGCCACGGGCAAGGCGATGTCGGAGATTCGCGTCTCGAGTCTGAAGGAGACAGGCTTGAAAGAGCAGGGCTTGAAAGAGCAGGGCTTGAAAGAGCAGGGCTTGAAGGAGCAGGGCTTGAAGGAGCAGGGCTTGAAGGAGCAGGGTCTGAAGGAAGCTGGTCTCCGCTCCGAGTAGTAAGCCGAAGAACGAGATCTTTCGAACGCCCCGCTTCGCGGGGCTTTTTTTTACCAGATGATCGTGCGCAACCAGCGCCAGAGAACCCGCGAGGCGCGCAGTGCGTAGGCCTCCCTGCTGGATCGGATCTTGACCTTGGCCGCCGCTCCGGGCAGAAGCGTCCCGTTCGGATTGTCGAAGACCGCGACCGCCACGAAACGGTCGGGAACCGACGGGGGCGCCTGAGGCGCATTCCCGTCGCGTGCCGTCGCCGGCGCGCCCGCCGTGGCCGGTGAGATCCTTGCGACCAATCCCCTTTGCGTTCTGGTCGGGTTCGAACGCACCAGGGCAGCGACCGGGGCGCCCGCCTTCAGGTAGGAGAGGAGCCGCTCGGAGACTTCGACATCCGCCGCCATACGTCGAGTGTCGCCGATCTCTACAAGATCGGTTCCCTTGACGGCGAAGCGTCCGGACAGGTCTTCGGGCCGATGGGTCATGACGCGTCCCCGAATGGGGCTGCGCAGGAGGAGATATCTCCGACGCGACTCGCTGCTGCGCCATCCCACCTCCGCCGACGCCTCGCGCCTTTCTGCCTGGTAGGTCGACACTGCATCGGAGGCTTCTCTGGCGCGGCTCGACTGTTTCTCGAAGAGCTCTCTTTCCACTGACAGTCGCCGCTCCTGTTCGTCTACGTCCGGGCTCGAGAGCCGCACGACGGGCTGTCGGGGTTGGACGGAATCTCCTTCGTGGACCAGGACCTGCTCGACGACCGCGTCCTCCGGAGCTGCGAGGACCGCCTTCGTCACCGGCCGCAGAAATGCGTCGGCCTGGAGTGTCCGGTGCGACCAGGGGACGAAGAGAATCAGGAGGATCGCCGCCGCCCCCGCGACGAGAAAGGTGCGGCTTCTCGGAGACATGATGAGCTCCTTCTTGTCCAGATACATAAGAGTTGCGATGCGCGTCAGCTGCCGGACGCGCTTGCGGAAGATGTAATAGAGAGTCAGAAGAATGAGGACGACTGCGAAGTCCGGAAAGAAGGCGTTGTAGAAGTTCGAGACCCATCCCGCGATCAGCCTCATGATCGTCGCCGTATAGACGATCGCCAGAGTCCCATAGATCCAGTAGACGAGTTTCTTGCGCCGCGGGATCAAGGGAATCTCGATCGGAAGGCGCAAAACGTGCTTCTGGAAGGACTGGGCGATCATCTGGAAAGCGCCTTCCCGCAATCCCGGCATCTCGAGATAGCTCGCGAGAGCGTTGTACCCGTCGACTTTGATGAGCGGGTTGATGTTGAAGAACACCGTGGCGAAGCCGGTCAGGAGCATCGTTTTGTAGGCGAGCTGGTGAAGAAGCGTGTCGGGGTACGAGGCGACCCAGAGGATCGTCGCGGCAGTGCAGATGATCCCCTCGATATAGATGCCTGCCACGGTGACCCAGAACTTGTGCCACTTGTTCGGGAACATGAAGGAATCGGAGGTCTCGCAGTAGAAGACCGGCGTGAAATAGAAGAGTGCCATTCCAATGTCGTGGACATCTCCCCCGTACATTTTCACGACGTAGCCGTGCGCGTACTCGTGGATCGCACCGACGACACTCAAGATCGCGAAGAACTGCAGGATGTCGACGAGCGGCTTTCCGATGAATTTGTAGAGCTGGAGCGTCTCTGCCCACATTTGAGGCCCGTTCTGGGCGAAGACACCGATCGTCCAAAGCGACGCGACGAGGACGACCGCGACGACCGGCGGAGTCCAGATCCAGCGCACGTACTTGACCGTCCTGGTCAGGAAACGGTCGGGATCGACCAGGTGAAACATGATGAAAAAGATGTTGAAACCCTCGGACTTCTCCTCGGCCTTCCGGCGTTTGAAATTCGTGCCCTTGTCGAGCAGCGCGAGGTTTGCCTCGATGACGGACTGCTCCAGGAGGCCCATCTTCCTCAGCGACTCCTCGTAAGACAGGACCAGGTTGATCGAGATCGGGTGCCGGACCCCCCGGTTGTAGTCGTCCAAGATTTGTTGTCGGGTCCGAGTGCCGTCGAAGAGATGGATGAGGTCCCACTCGGCCTCCCGGAACATGTAGTACTTGTGGGCCTCCGGGTTCTTGACGATGAAGTTGACGTCTCCCATCTGGACCTGACGGCGCACTCTCAGGTCCTTGCGCAGGGCCGGCCTCTCGTCCGGAGGACCGTGCCGTTCCGCTAGAGCGCGGGCCGCTTCCTGGCGGCTCACCGCCGCGACCAGGCTGCGAGGGCGGGAGGCGCTCACGGCGCGCGCCCTCTCAAGGAAGGATGGGCCAGAGATTGGCCCAGAGCCAGCGGGCCGGCTTGCGGAGGAGCGCGAAGAGAATGGGGCGCTTGCCGTCGGAGATTTTCGCCTTGCCGAGCATGCCGGTCTTGAGTAACCCACCGGGGTTGTCGACCCGGACCTCCGCGATCACGAAGCGGTCTTTCCCCTCTTCCCGCACATAAGGGGACACGCGCGAGACCTTTCCCCGAAAGAGTCTCGTCGGATAGGGATTCAGCTTGACGGCGACCGGCTCGCTCGTGTGAAGCAGCGCGGCGTCTCGCTCATCGACCGCAACCTCGGCAGTCACGCTGCGCACGTCAGCGACGACGCAGAGCTCTGTGCCCTTGGGGAAGAATTGTCCGACCCGCTCCTCGATGCGCGGGGTCACGATGATCCCATCGACCGGCGCCCGAATGCGTGTCCGCCCGAAGCGGTCCGCCTCGAGCGCGATCTTCGCGGCCAGCTCGTCCCGCTTCGACTGCGCCTCGAACAATGCCCCCGCATTTCCCGCCTCCCGGTAGCGCGCGACTTCGCTCTCGGCGATCGCGAGTCCGGTTCGTGCCTCCTCCAGCGCGGCAACGTAGGGCTCGTCGGAGAGCGTCGCGATCACGTCACCCGCCCGGACGGGATCTCCCTCGCGCCGCAGGACCCCGGAGACGACGCCATCCACGGCGGCTGTCACCGCAGCCCGCCGACCCGGCAGGACCCTCACAGGGCCCCCGACTCTCGTCCGCCAGGGCACCACCAGAAGCAAGAGAAGGACTCCAACTGTTCCAATCGCCCACGCGAGCCGGCGGCGCTTCGGGATCCCCAGGAATTGCTGTCGCTTCTCCAGGAGCGGCTTCCAGAAACCGGCGAGCGGCACGTCCTGGTAGAGCTGGGCGTTACGCACCGCGACCGTCGCCTGATTCACCAGAATGCCGAGAAGGTCTCTGGTTCCGGCGGTGACGAAGAGCGGCGATTTCCGCTCGAAGGAGAGAACGCCCAGCTTTCCCTCCTCGTCTTTCAGAAGCAGCCCGTAGAACGAGCCGAAGCCGCTCTCCTGAAAGTAGGTCCGGAACTTCTCCTCCGTCTCGGGTCGCTCGGACACGATGCGGCCGTCCTCTTCCTGGGTGACCGCCACGTCGGATCCGCTGAAGTAGATCCATTGCAGGAGCTCCTCGAGGCTCTTGATGCGTGGGTCCTTCCGGTCGAGCTTCGCCTTTCCGGAAACCGCCCCGATCCGGACCTTTCCGCGCTGCATGATGGCGATCGCGCATCGGTCGTAGGCGATGAGCGGGGCAGTTCCGTTGACGATGGTCGTCATGACCTTGTCGAGGTCGAGCGTGGCCGTGATTTCCCGGCTGACGGTCAGCAGGGCGTCGAGCTCCTCGACCTTCTTCTCGGCTTCGTGCTCGCGCGCGTTTCGCAGCGCCCGTACGGCCTGCCGGCCAAGATCCTGCAGCAGCTCTTCGTCCTCGGGAGTGAACTCCGGATTCCTCCCTCGTTTGTTCGCCATGACCAGTACCCCGACCGGGACGCTCTCCTCGATGAGCGGTAAGGCAAGAACGGAGCGAATGCGGTAGGTTGGGCTCTCCGACGAAAGCGGATCCGCATCCGGGATCCGGTTGCGGCGGATGATCTTCTGGTCTGCGAGAACGTCGCCGACGAGGCTCCCGCCGACCGCGTCGGGAGCGTTCTCCACCTCGTAGTTCTCGTTCACCGCGGTCGCGGCGAGAGCGACGTCCGATTCGCGCGGCTCGAAGAGCCAGAGCGAACAGACCTCCGCGGCCGCCATGTCCGCGGTCTTCCAAGCGATCAATGCCGTCAGCTCGCCTTCGTCGATCGTGGACCCGAACGCTTTCGAAAGATCGTAAAGGTTCGTCAGCCGCTCGATCGCGTGGAGCATTCCGACGGTCTTGCGCTCCGCGCGAAGGGCGCGCGCGAGCGCCGGCGCCGCGTGCTGGACGAAGCCCTGAAGGCGGGAAAGCGCTTCCGTCGCCTCCGGCTTGCGCCGGAAGAGCAGGGCGAGGACCCCGACAACCATGCTCTCCGCCTCGAGCGGCACGGCGAGGCACGACTCCATCCCTTCCGGCAGGTTCTTCAACCACCCATCTTGCGAGGAAGCGAAGTCGGCTCGGTCGAGGAATACGGGTTTGCGTTCGAGAGCAAGCGCGCCGAGGAAACCCTCGCCGCGCGGGACCGAGCGCCGCAGAAAGCGCTCCGCGCGGTCTCCGTGAGCACCGATGCAGAGAAAGAGCGGGTTGACCGAGTCGGGCGCCCAGAGGAGAGCGGCATCGGCGCGTGTG
Source organism: Thermoanaerobaculia bacterium (assembly GCA_036395335.1). GTDB lineage: Bacteria > Acidobacteriota > Thermoanaerobaculia > UBA5066 > Gp7-AA6 > Gp7-AA6. The sequence continues at coordinate 17,325 of DASWDK010000259.1, read as the reverse complement.
AGCTCGGCGCTCCATTTGGCCGCCCAGCCGGAGATCTGCGAGAGGTTTTCACAGAGCGCCAGCTCGGCCAGCGCCGAGGCCTCTGCGCTGGCGTCGAGCCTGCCGCGATCCTCGGGAGCGTCCGGCATGGAGTCTCGGGGCTAGAAACTCGAGACCGCGGTTTCCTGGTCCTCGTGAAGCTCGAACACCGAGTCGAGCTTCGTCATCTCGAGCAGCTTCCGGATCTGGGGGCCGGGGTGCAGCAGCTTGGTCTGCCCCCCCTCCTTCTGGGCGCTCGTCAGCGCGCGCACGAGAGCTCCGAGGCCCGAGCTGTCCAGAAAACCGACGCCTTTCAGATCGACGAGGAGATTCACCCTTCCGTCCTCGAGCAATCGCGTCACCGTCCGTTTGAAAGTGGACTCGGGCTCCCCGATCACGAGGTCGCCCTCGAGGGTCAGGATGGTGACCCGACCGTCCTCCGTTGTCTTAAGGTTCATCGGCGGGGCGAATTATGTCCAAAAGGGACGAAAGTCCAAAGCCGAAAGTCGGGTGCCCGACCCGGGCGGCGCTCTGGACGCAACATGAGACTGGAGCCGACGGTCGGACTTGAACCGACGACCTGCGGTTTACGAAACCGCTGCTCTACCGGCTGAGCTACGTCGGCCTGAAACGCGAAAGAGCCGCGAGTTTAAGGAAAGGGCCTGCCGCCGTCAACGAGAAACCGGCCGGATGGACCGCGGGCGCGGCGAGACCGGCGCGATCGTACCGACTCGATCAGTCGAACCGCACCGAGACGACCTTGGAGCAGCCCGGCTCTTCCATGGTGACGCCGTACATCGCGTCGGCCGTCTCCATCGTGCGCTTGTTGTGGGTGATCGCAATGAACTGCGTCTCTTCGGTCATCTCGCGAAGGAGGTTGGTGAACCGGTCGATGTTCGCCTCGTCCAAGGGCGCGTCCACCTCGTCTAAGATGCAGAAAGGGGAGGGTCGGTACTGGAAGATCGCCATCAGAAGGGCGATCGCCGTCAGCGCCTTCTCACCTCCGGAGAGGAGCAGGATCGACTGGTTCCGCTTTCCGGGAGGCTGCGCGATGATCTCGACCCCCGATTCGAGCGGATCGTTCTCGTCGAGGAGACGCATCTCGGCGGTCCCCCCCCGAAACAGCCGGGCGAACGTCGCGGTGAAATTCGTGTTGATCGCCTTGAACGCGTCGGAGAACCGCTCGGCGGACGTGGCATTGATCTTCCGGATCGAGTCCTGGAGCTCGGCGACGGAGCGCACGAGGTCGTCGCGCTGCGTCGTCAGGAAGGTGAGACGCTCCGATTCCGCACGATGTTCCTCCCACGCGAGGAGGTTGACCGGTCCGAGCCGCTCGACGGAGGCCGCGAGCTCGACGGCCTCCGTTTCGAGCTTCGCCAGCCCTTCTTCCGAGCGGTCCGCGGGCGGCTCGAGCTCGGCGGGATCGGTCCCGAACTCCTCGAGGGTCTGCGCGACGAGGTGCTCGCGGTCGGAGGCAACCCGAGTCGTGGCGACTTCGGCTTCAAATCGCCCTTCGCGCGCGGCATCGAGAACGGCGCGAGCGTTCTTTGCCGTTTCCTCTCCAGCGTCCGCGCCGCGGAGGGTTTCCTCCGCCGTATGCGAGGCCACCTCGAGCTCACCGGCCCGGGCGTCGCGCGCGACAACGTTTGCGTCCCGCCGGGCGCGCGACTCCCGCTCTTCGTCGGCGAGCTCGACCGCGCGCGTCGCGATGCGTTCGATCTCCTCACTCGCGGCGCGCGCCCGGCGCTCGAAGACCCGTTGGGAGTCCTGGAGCGCGGCGGCCGCGGCCTCCAGAGCCCGCCGCCGCTCGGCGGCGACCTCCGCTTCGGTGCGGCGGTGGGCGAGCTCTTCCGCCGCGGACGTCGCGCCGGAACGCGCCTCCGGCAGTGATCCCGCGAGCGACCCCGCTCGCTCCCGCGCCTCGAGCTCGGCGCGCTCCCAGCGCCGCTCCTCTTCTTCGAGCGCTTTCGTCCGGACTGCGAGCGCCTCCGCTTCCCGCGCCAGAGCTTCGCGCTCCGCCGACCCGGCCTCGCTCTCCCGTGAGAGGCGGGCCGCAGCTGCCCGCCGCTCTTCGAGCCGCGCCGAAAAAGCGGAGAGCTCCGACTGGGCCCGGGCTTCCTCCGCACGGCCACGGGTGAGCTCCTGCTCGCTCTTTTCGCGCGCCGACTCGAGTTTCGCGCGGCTGGTCTCGATCCCGGCGATCGAGCGGCGCGTGGCGTCGGCGCGATCGGCGATCTCGGCGCGCTCGCGACCGGCGGCGAAGGCCCCGGCCGCGCGTGTCCGGGAAGCGGCCAGGCGCAACAGCGGGCCCCGCACGATTTCGCTTTCCCGCGTGACGAAAGTCGCCTCCGGATTCTTCTCCGAGAGTTCGATCGCTCGGTCGAGCGATTCGACGAAAGAAACCGGAGGCAGCGCCGCTCTCTCGGCCGGTGAGAGAGCATCGAAGTTTCGGATCGCGACTTCCCAGCCTCCGAGAGAGCCCGCGACGGGCGCCGAGTTCCGTCGGTAGGGCCAGTCTGCGCGGAGCAATCGGGCGGCTGGAAGCTCGCGGACCGCGCCGGCGGCACGCTTCCAGTCTCCCCGCGTCAAGAGCGCGTCCGAGTCCGAACCGAAGAGCAGATCGAGCGGACGCTCCCAGCCGGGCGCCGGCCGCAGGCGATCCGCGAGCGTGCCCTCGGACGCGACACCGGCGGCGACCAGAGCGTCGCGCATCGCGGCGAGAGCTCCGTCGCGCGCCCGCACGGATTCCTCCAGCGAAGCCGCCCGCTCTTCGAGCGCCGCGAGTGAGGCTCGTGTCTCCTCCCGCGTGGCTTCCATCTCCGAGAGAGCGTGGCCGATCGAGGAGATCTCCGTGGCGAGCCGGCGCGCGCCGTCGGCCGCCGTCTCGGCGGCTTCGCGAAGAGACGCCTCTTCCCGCTCGGCGGCGACGAGATTTCTCTCCCGCTCTTCGAGCTCGCGTGACACTCGAATCCGGCTCTCGTCGAGTCGCGATGCGGAGGCGGCAATTCGCTCGGCCACGAGGTCGATCTCGTGACGCGCGTTGCGCGCGGCGACCCTTTCGCCGGCGGCGCGGAGCGCGTCCTCGCGGGCGGCTTCCAGTTCCTCTTCGAGCTTTTCGAGGGCGGCCAGGGCTTCGGAAGCCCTTCGGTCCGTTTCCTCGCGCGCGAGCGAGCGCGCCCGCGCCTCCGCGACCGCGCGTTCCAGCCGGCCGGCGAGCTCCGAGAGCTCCCTGGCTGCTCGCGACTCTTCGACGGAGAATTCCCGTCCCTCGCGCTCGGATGCCGCGCGCCGCGCGGCGAGGTCGGCGGTGGCGCGCCGATTGGCCTCGAGCCGTTCGTCGTCCCGACCGATCGACGCCGAGAGCTCGGCGAGACTCTCGCGCAGCCGGTCCCGCTCCGCTGCCGCCTCCGCGGAAGAAAGGCGGGCGGCGGCAAGCGACGCCTCCGCCTGGCCGAGAGCCGCGGCGGCGGCCGCTTCAGCGTCCCTTCTCTCGTCGCGGAGTCGCTCGGCGGCCTCGAGCGATGCCGCCAGGGCGTCGGCCCGAACGCGCGCGAGGGCGGCACGCCGGACCCGGAGCGCCTCGGTGAATTCCTTGTATCGCGCGGCTCGCGACGCCTGTCGCTTCAGCGAGGCGCAATTTCTCTCGACCTCGGTGACGATGTCGGAGAGCCTCAGCAGGTTCGCCCGCGTCTCTTCGAGCTTGACCTCGGCGAGCTTTCTCTTCGCTTTGTACTTCGTGATGCCGGCGGCCTCCTCGATCAGGCGCCGGCGATCCTGGGGCTTGGTCGAAAGGACCTGATCGATCCGGCCCTGCTCGATGACGGAGTAGGCCCGCACGGAGAGGCCCGTGCCGAGAAGCCGGTCCTGCACGTCCTTGAAGCGGACCTGCTTGTCATTCAGGAAATACTCACCCTCGCCGTCGCGGAACACGCGCCGTCCGACGCGCAGACGTCCGTGCTCCGGGTCGCCGTTGCCGTTCTCCGAGATGAGGGTGACGATCACTTCCGCCATTCCGAGCGGCCGACGTTTGGACGACCCGTTGAAGATGACGTCGTCCATGCGCTCGCCGCGCAGGACGCGCGCGCTTTGTTCCCCCAGCGCCCAGGCGACGGCGTCGCAGATGTTGGACTTGCCGCACCCGTTAGGCCCGACGACCGCGGTCACCCGGCCCGGAAAGGCGAGATCGACCTTCTCGTAGAAGGACTTGAAGCCGGAGATCTCGACCCGTTCGAGACGGAGCATGGGAGTTGCAAAGGAATTTAACAAATTTGCGGCCTAAGTTCCACAAAATATTGGGGTAACCCGAGCACCAGCCCCCAGATGTCGGCGCGGAGCCTGTCGGGGTTTCGCAGCCGGCGGAGTCGTAGGTCGTCGCTTTCGCTCCACGCTCGGCGCTCGCGCCCGGCGCAGTTTGCAGCGCGCGGCGCCGTGACATAATCATTTCAGGGTCACCCCAAATTCGGACGATTCGAAGCAACTGACGGCGAGCGATCCCCTCTGGAAGAGCACATTCGGAGAAGCCGCGTGAATTTCCGCGCCGCAACGCCGGGAAGTGTCGGAACGATGACGGAAGAGGACGGAAGGACATGCTGAACCTCGAGGTCCGCAAGAAAATTGGGGGCGGCGAAGTGCACCGCTTGGACGGAGCGGCGATCACCATCGGCGCCTCCTCCGGCAACGAGGTCGTCGTGCGCGCACGGGGCGTCGCCGGGCGCCATGTCCGCATCAGCGAGAAAGAAGGCTCGTATCACCTCGACCTCTACAAGGGAGCGGGGCTCATCAGCGTGAACGGCCGAGAGTTCGGCGGGGGACCGATCGGAGTCGGGGACCGGATCACGATCGGCGAGGCGACGATCACCGTCCTCAATGCGCAACCGAACGTCCCGCGGCTGATCACGGAGATTCCCATCGTCGGGCCCGGCTCTTCCGCGCCGCCCGCCGCGCCTTCTACGGAAGTGGAGTTCCGCGAACTGAGGCTGGCGGTCTACCGGCTCTGTCGCGACAGCTCGTCGCGGGAGGAGCTCGCGACGGAGCTGACCGACTTTCTCGACCGCGAGTTCCCCCCGACCGAATGGGCGGTCGGCGAGTTCTCCGTCAGCGGATTTCGTCCGATCGCCTCGACCTTTCGTGAGACGCCCGCGCTTCCGCCGCGCGTCCTCGAGGAAGCGCGATCCGGCGAGTCTCTCGCGCGCATCGAGAGCGTCGCCGGAACTCTGACGCTCATCGTCGAGCCGCCCCGAAACGGGTCGATCCTCCTGGCGCTGCTCGTGAAGGAGACGCCCCGTCTTCCGACGCGCGCGGTCCTCTTCCTCGAGGAGGTCGTCGCTCTCGCTGGCATCGCCTTCGCGGCCCGGGCGCAGCCGTCGCCCGAGGTCTCGGAGACTCCGCCCCGCGTCGAGAGTGTGCCGATCGTTCGCGAGCCTTTCGGAGCGGAGGCCGTGCTGCGCCAGACCGACGACCTGAAAGTGATCGTCGAGACGGTCGAGCGCGAGGTCATCGATCGCGCGATGCGGCGGGTGGAGGGCAATCAGAGCCGCGGGGCGCACGTGTTGAACATCTCGCGCGGGTCGTTGATCGCGAAGTTGAAAGAGTACGGAATCCCCGACTACCGGTATCTGCGGCGCGAGCGGACGCGGAGATACTGAGACCCGGAAAACGCGAAACGGGGGCGCGGTTTATCCGCGCCCTTTCTTTTTTCCAGTGCGGCGCGGTCCCCACGAAGGCTCTTCTTCCTCGCGTCGGCCGAAGAGCCACCAGAGCGCGAACGGCGCCGCGAAGCGTCCGGCGATCTGGTAGAAGTGAAAGCCGGCAGCCCAGAAGTTGCGCGCGACCGGGCCGTAGGTCGCTTCGCTCCAGGCGCCGAGGCTCGTCGCGTAGACGGAGTGGACCTGGAAGACCAGCGCCAGAACGTGCACGAGAAAGAGCGCCGCCGCTGCCAGGAGAAATCGCCCGACGTGACCTCCGCGCAGGGGCTTGCGATCGAGCGCGAAGAGCGTGACGAGGAGGACGAAGTTGAAGTGGAGGTCCGGGCCCGGCAGACCGGGCCGCGCCGAGCCGGGCGGGAAGTCGCGCCGGTCGAGCAGGATTTCTCCGTTCGACGGCTGGAGCCGCGTCACGTCTGGCGACTCGAACAGGTTGGTCAAAGCCTGCGCCCCGGCCGCGATCCCGCGCTCGTATGGGCGGGAGAACCCGAACCAGAACGCGAGCGCGAGGAGGAACGCGACCAATGCCCGAAGCACCGCGCGCCCGTTCAGCATGAAATCGACGGGTTCGAACCCGGCAGCAGACTGCGGTCCGCCGTCAGGTTTTCCGGGAGCGCCCCCGGGACGTCGGCGAGGGTTCGGCGGAGAGCGGCCTCTGGCGCGAGGCCCACAGCAGGAAGAGGAGAACGCCGAAGAGGACCACGATCGACTGCCAGATGACCGTGTGCGAGGAGTTGAAGAGCGCCGGACGGTGGAGTCCGATCCAGAAGAGAGTGATCACCCGCAGCAGGTTCAGAATCTGAATCGCCACGAAGCCCGCGGCGAGGCCGAGCAGCCGCCGCTTCCCGCTCGCCGGAAAAGCGAGGACGGCGGCCCCGAAGAGAAGCGCCGTCTCGACGCCGTTGCAGCCGTTCTCGATGTTGACTCCGAAAGACGAAGAGCGGATCTCGGTGCCCATCACCTCGGTTTTCTCTCCGAGTGAGTTCAAGATCCTGCCGGAGACCGAGGCAATCGCCGCGGTGAACGGGACGATCACCGCGTCGTTGACCGGATGAGACGCGATGATCAGGTAGAAGACGAGCAGAAGCGCCACGAACCGGAGCAGAAAGCCGACCGATCGCCGGCGCGCAGAAACAAGGGCAACCGACATCCGCGGGATTATAGCGAGGGGCTCGAGTCCTGAAACGCGATGATCTCGGCGGCGAGCCGTTTCAACTCGGCGGGAAGAGTCAGCAGGAGTTCGCCGTCCGGATTCACGACGACCTGCTCGGTCTCGGCCCTCGCGAGCAGCTCTCCGCCCTCCCCGCGAAGCTCGTAATCGAGAACGAAGCGCGCCGCGTCCGGCGGACGGAGACGCGCGGTCGCACGGATCAACCCGTCGGGTCGCGCGGGTGCCCGATACCGGATCTCGAGTCGCGTCACGGGGACGCGATAACCGAGCGCGAGCGCTTTGGCAGGGGTGAACCCGAAGCGCGCGGTGAGCCGATCGCGCACTTCCTCGAGGTAGAGAGCGTAGTGACCGTGCCAGACCACGCCGTAGGGATCGCACTCCGCGAAGCGCACGGGGATATCGAGCGTGGCACCCACGAGCGGCGGTCGATCCCGCACGGCGCTCACGTCGCCGACTCGAAGACCGCGGCGAAGAAGTTTCCGCCGGCGCCGAAGGAGTTGATCAGGACCCTCCTCGGTTGCGCGTTTTCCGGGAAGGGTCCGTCGGGATCCGCGAGCGCCCGGCAGGCCGCAACGATCTGTCCGCCGCCGGCGGCCGCCATCTCTCCGATCGCGTCCTTGACCGAGATGGCCGGCGGCCGGGTCTCGCCGAAGATTTCCGTGAGAACTCTCTCTTCGGCCCGATCCATCTCGACGACGCCGTTCTTCGAAGGGAAAGAGAGGTGGATGCCGGAGGGATGCGTCCGCGCGGCCTCGAGCGCCCCACGAATTGCGCGGCGGATCGCGGCGGGGTCGGGAGCGAAGCGGTATGGCTCGGTCGGAACGCCCGCCGTGCCGATGCCGGCGAGCCGCGCCAGCGGTCGCGCCCCACGCGCCCGCGCGGTTTCCTCGTTCTCGAGGAGAACGGCAAAACCCCCTTCGCCCTGGATGATGCCCGTCGACCGCTTCTCTCCTCTGAGCGCCCCGACGCGGTCGAAACCCATCGCGTAGACCGAGTTCCACTCGTCGACCGCTCCAGCCAGCATCGCGGAAGCGCGGCCCGAGGAGATCGCGAGAGAGGAAAAGAGGAGAGCGTTCAAACCGGAAGGATCTTTCTGCGTGATCGTGACGTTCGGGCCGAGGATCTTCAGCTCGATTGAAACCTGCGAGGCGGGCGCATTCGCGACCGTGTTCGGAAAGTGGAAGGGGGGCGCCGCCTCGGGCGATTCCGTGAGCAGCACCTTCAAGAACTCGGTCAGGGCTCCCGCTCCCGCGGAACCGGTCCCGAGCGCGATCCCGACCGTCTCCGGCGCCTGCGCGACGTCGTAGCCGGCTTCGGCGATCGCCTGGGAGCAGGCGAGGATCGCAAACTGGCTGCCGCGGTCGAACCGACGTGCCTTCATGGGGGAGATCTCCGGCTGCGGACTGAAAGAGTCGTATCGCGCGACGTGGGTCGCCTGGAGTCCGCGGCGCTCGTCCGGCGTGAACGGTCGGATCGTGGTCTCACCCGCGCGGAGCCGACGATAGAACTCCTGCGACGTACGCCCGAGCGCGCAGACGGCACCGGCTCCGGTGACGACGGTCACTCAGTCATAGCGCGCGACCACGACCACCGAGCTGTTGCCGCCGAACGCGAACGAATTCGACAGGGCGACCAGCACCGGCACGTCCCGCGATTCGTTGGGCACGTAGTCGAGGTCACAGGCAGGGTCAGGATGCTCGTAGTGGATCGTCGGGGGCACTCGCCCCTCGCGCACCGTCATCAGAGTGGCGATCGCCTCGATCGCGCCGGACGCGCAGAGACAATGTCCGATCATCGACTTGATCGAGGAGATCGGGATCTCTCTCGCGCGCTCGCCGAGCGCAACCTTGAGCGCGGCCGTCTCGGCGGAGTCGTTCTGCGGCGTGGCCGTGCCGTGCGCATTCACGTAGTCCACCTGGGAGGCGTTGACGCCCGCCCCGTCCAGCGCGGCGCGAATCGTCCGCGCGCCCGCCGTCCCCGACGGATCCGGAGCCGTCATGTGAAACGCGTCGGACGTCACGCCGTATCCGAGGAACTCGCCCAGGATCGGTGCTCCCCGCCGGCGCGCCCGTTCCTCCTCCTCGAACACGAGGATTCCCGCGGCCTCGCCGATCGAAAGGCCCCGACGCTCCCGATCGAAAGGACGGCACGGATCGGGATCCACCGAACGCAGCGAGTTGAAGCCCCCGTAAGTCAGCCGCGCGAGAACGTCGGAGCCGCCGGTCACCATGACGTCGGCCAGGCCTCCGACGATCGAGTCGTAGGCATAGCCCATCGCGTTCGCCGCGGACGAGCACGCGGTGGTGATCGTCGACTTCAGGCCCTCGAGACCGAAGCGTTGCGCCACGCGGTCGGTGATGGCGTCGGGAAGGTGGTTCAGGACCCGCGACGGACGCCCGCGGCCGCCGCGGAGCCACGCTGCGTAGACCTGCTCGGAGTCGATCAACCCCGACGTGCCGCCGCCCAGGACGACTCCGATGCGCGTCGGGTCCTCGCGTGCCGGATCGACTCCCGACTGCGAGAGCGCCTCGTTGGCCGCGGCCAAACCCATCCGGTCGGCGCGCGACATGCGCCGCTTTTCGGCGGGCGAGAGGAAGCCGTCTGGAATCTCGGTCGCTTCGGCAGCGATCTGGGTCCGGTAGGCGGACGCGTCGAAGAGCGAAAGCGGTCGAATCCCGCACACTCCGTCGAGCAGGTTCTTCCAGAATTCGGACACCGTGCTCCCGATGGACGTGACGGCGCCCAGACCCGTCACCACAACGCGACGACGCGATGCCATGTGACGGCGATTCTGACACAGCCGGTTCCGGCATAATCCGACCCCGCATGGCGGATCGCGTCGACTGGCACACGTATTTCATGAACATCGCGCTCCAGGTCTCGACGCGCTCGACGTGCCCGCGCAAGAAGGTCGGCGCGGTGATCGCGAGGGACCGGACGATTCTGTCGACCGGCTACAACGGCTCGATTCGCGGGCTGCCGCACTGCGACGACGTCGGGTGCGTGATCGAGGACGACCACTGCGTTTCCACCGTTCATGCCGAGGCGAATGCGATCATCCATGCGGCGCGGAACGGCGTCGCGATCGCGGGCGCCGAGCTCTACACGACCGCCAGCCCGTGCTGGCCCTGCTTCAAGCTGATCGCCAATGCCGGGATCTCCCGCGTGTACTACGGCGAGTTCTATCGGGACGAGAAGTCACTCGCGGTCGCGCGCGAAGCGGGGATCGAGCTCATCGAGCTCAAGAAGTAGTTTTTCGCTCCCCAATGTCATTCCGAGCGCAGCGAGGAATCCCTGCCTGTGTCGTGAAGGATTCCTCGCCGCTTCGCGGCTCGGAATGACGGAAGGGTTGAGTTACGAGACGGCGAGTTCGGGGGCGAGCAGTCTCAGACACTCCTCGAGATTCGCTTTTGAAGCGGAGGACAGCTGGAAAAAGCGGCAGCCGAGCCCCTTGTCCGGCTCCCGTCCGAGCCTCACGACCATGGCCTCTCCGACGACCGAGCGGATCGGATTCTCCACCGGGGTCTGGAAGGAGATTTCCAGGCGCGCCCCGATCGGCTGATCGACGGGCGTGCGCACGAAGAACCCGCCGCGGGAGAGGTCGCGGATAGTCCCTTCGTGCTGGAGGCCGTCTCTCCAGAAGGTGATCGACCACGTCACCGCCGACCGGGCAGCGTCGCGGGCGAACACGTTCAGGTGCCGGCGGAGCGTCTCGAAGAAGTCGTCTTCGGCGAACTCCGCGGGGAGGAACCCGTCCGCGCCCGCGCGCTTCCCTTCCTGCTGCTCCTTTTCGCCGCCGCCTACGAGGACAATCGGACGGTGAGCGAACTGTTTGTCGGCCTTCAGCACGCGGCACACGTCGACTCCGGTCATCCCTTCCATCTCGGCGTCCAAGAAAATCAGATCGGGCTTCTCATGACGGGCGACCGAGAGGGCGTCGGTCCCGTTGCCGGCGGTCACGACGCGGCAGTCCGTCCGGCGGGTGACGGCGCGCGCCATCTCGCGAAAGAGACCCCGGTTGTCGACGAGAAGAACGGAACGCATGGCCGGGGTCGAATTATAGGAGCCGCCCGCTCCTTTGGACCTTTTGACCGCGGGCTCCGGGCTAAACGACCCGGGGCCGAATGACGATCTCGCCGTGGAGAACGTTCGGCGGAGAGGTCAGCACGTACATCAGCGCGCGGACGGCGTCTTCCGCGGCGAGGCGCCGTGCGGGCTCGAGAGTCGGCCGGAAGCGCTCGAAGAACGCGGTATCGATCGAGCCGGGGCAGATCGCCGTGACTCGGATGTTGGCGGGCTTCAACTCCTGCGCGAGAGCGCGCGTGAAGCCGACGAGCCCCGACTTCGCCGCACAGTAAACGGTTCCCTCGGCGAACCCTTCGAGCCCGGCAATCGAGGAAATGTTCACGATGTCGGAGGGCGCGCTCTTCAGCAACGCGTTCAGGGCGGCCTGGCAGAGATAGATCGCGGCTTGGAGGTCGGTCTCCAGCATTTCCTGGATCTCGGAGCGCTTCAACTCCAGGAGCGGCGCTCGGTAACCGAGACCGGCGTTGTTGATCAGAATGTCGAGCCGCTTGAAGCGCGAGAGCAGCACGTCGACGAGATCGAAGAGCGACGGCGCGATCCGGACGTCGGCGACGTGGTACGCCGCCTCCCCGCCGGCGCGCGAGATCTCTTCGACGACCTCGTGGAGCAGCTCTTCGCGCCGGGCGACCAGAAACACCTTCGCGCCGGCGCGTGCGAGCTCGATCGCGAAGGCGCGCCCCAAGCCGGAGGACGCGCCGGTAATCAGTGCGGTTTTTCCTTCGAGAGATCGTGCAGCCATGCGCGGCGGGTGCGTCGTCCAAAATGTATCATCCGCGCCGCATGGATACGGTGACCCACGGGATCGCGGGTTCCGTCCTCGCCCGGACGCTCACGGAGCGTCCCGCCGCACGCGCGGCGCTGCTCCTCGGCTTGATCGGCGGGATGCTTCCCGACGTGGACCTCTTCTTCCTGAACGGACGGATCGCGTACCTTCGCGGCCACAGGGGTTGGACGCACTCGTTCGTGCTCCTGCCGGTCTTCGCGATCTTCTTTGCGCTCGTCGTCAAGGTCGCCTATCGGTTTGCCCGGCACGTCCCGCTTCGAACACTCTTTCTCTTCGCCGCGATCGGGATCGCGAGCCACATCGTCTTCGACTGGATCACGTCGTTCGGGATCATGTTCTGGGTTCCGTTCAGTCGGCGGCGCTACGCCCTCGACTGGGTCTTCATTCTGGATCCCATCTTCACCGGCATCGTTTCCCTCACGCTCTTCGCGACGACGATCTTCCGCGCAAAGGGAAGGCTCCTGTCCACGATCGGATCGCTGCTCCTCGTCTCGTACGTCGCTCTCTGCGCCGTCCTGCATGGGCAGGCGCTCCGGGCGTGGAAGCGGATCGACGCTCCTCCGGAGGGCGCGAAGGTCTCGGTTCTCCCGCAGTTCCTTTCGCCGTTTCGCTGGCTGGGTCTCTCGGATCGCGCGGAAGAGATCCACGTTGCGTTCTTCGACATCGGACCCTTCGCGAAAGGAAAGTCCTCTCCGCGACCGCCTGAGCGGATCTCGGAAATCTTCTCGAGCCTCTCGGACTATTACCCGCCCCCCGAACGGGCTCGGATCCGGCGTTACGCCAAACCGGCCGCATCCGCCGCACTCGCGGAGGCGGAGATCCTCCCCGACGTGCGCGTCTATCTCGACTTCGCGAGGTTCCCGCTGGCGACCGTGCGGGCCGAGCCGGACGGCGCGACCTCCATCTCCTTCCAGGACCTCCGGTTCCTGCCCTGGTTTTCGGGTCCCTGGGAGCGCGAGAGAGGCCGCGGCATGCGGTTTCGCCGCCAGCCGTTCGTGTACCGCGTCCGGCTAGATCGCGCCGGCAGGCCGCTCGACGGGAACTTCGTCGGAAGCGCGGTCGATTGACGGCGTATCCACCGCCGGCGCTGGCACATAGGAGTACTCGGGAGACGGAACCCGGGTCAACGCTTCGGAAACGCCCGCGTAATAACCCACCTTGAGCAAGGATCGAAGGAAGACGAACACCTGCTGCGCGAGGATGAGCGGCACGAGGGCGAACCGCGCCTCGCCGCCGGCCGACGGATCGAAAACGATCCAGAGAATGTAGAGGGCCGCGCCGGAGAGCAGGTAGAGAAGAAGGACGCCGAAGAGCCGCGCGGGCCGGGAGAAGGCCGCCGCCAGGCCCGCGAAGAAACGCGAAACGGCGGGGAGGTCGGGCCGCGCGACCCAAATCGCGCGCACCGAATCGGCGACGAGCTTTATCGCGGCGAGCGCGACCAGCAACACCAGCAGCCTCACGGCGGTCAAGGCGATCGCCTGGCCTTCGGTGTCGAGGTCGTTCAACCGATCGTGCCACGCTTCTCCCGTGACAAGGTAGATCCACCGGTACGCCGCGACGGCCGCCGCCATCGCGGCCAGCGTGAAGGCGAGGAACGCGGGGAATCGCCGCATTCCTTCGCGGCCGAAGACGACGAGAGAGCCTTGCGGCTCCCGCAATGCGCCGAAGATTCCGCCGAGCGCAAACGCGTGAAGAACGATTCCGAGAAGGCAAAGTGAGATCGCGGTCGCACCGACGCCCTGCAGCTCCGCGAGAGCGCTCGACTTCACTCCCTCGATGCTCGTCGCGTTCACGACGGCGTCGGGGAAAGTGCCGAGGAGGTCCGGATGGACGCGGCGGACCGTCTCCCACCATCCGAAATCGGGATCGGCGACCATCCGCGAGCCGCTCGACGAGTGGTCGAGGAGAGTATGGAGCGCGTTCGACACCGGCAGCACGAGAACTGATGCGAGCAGCAGCTGGATCAGCCACAGCGAGGCGGCGAGGTAGGGTCGCGAAAGCGAGACCTTCACGCCCCGCGCGAAGCAGCCGGCCGCCGAGACGTGGCCTCTCACCACGCGATCGTCAGGGAGTCGATCAGGTTCTGCATCCAGAAGACCGCGCGCGCGGTCCAGCGCGACGCGGCCCGCGGGTCCGGCTGCACCAGACGCCCGTTGTTGGTCCGGTCGACGTCCAGGAGGATCGTCTCGTTCGGGTCCACGATCGCTTCGAGGAGGCGGGGACCACGATCGACCCGGAAGCGCTTCCACCGCGCCTCGCCGTCCCAGGCCGACCGGTACACATGGCCGCCTTCGAACTTGAGAACGATGTCGACCGGCATCGCGACCTCTCCGCGGCGCGCGACCGTGACGACAGACTGCCAGCCCTTCGCCGCCGCAAGCTCGCGAGGGGGTTGCTCGACCAAACGGCCGTCCGACTCGAACAGGCCTTTCGGCAGACTGACTTTTTCCGACTTCGCCTCCTCGACGGCATAGTCGACCGAGCCGGAGGAGAAGAACGTCCGGTCGAAGAACCAGCGGTAGTCCCGGCCGGTCGCGTCGTGGACGGCCGCGATCCAGTCCGCCGTCGTCGGGTGCCGGAAGCGCCAGCGGTCCGCGTAGAGGCGCAGCGCGCGGTTCATCGTCGGAGTGCCCAGAAGCCGCTCGAGCGTCGCCATCACGAGCGCCGTCTTCGAATAGACGTGCGCGCCGTAGGCCGTCCGCGTCCGGAACTTCCACGCGGGAGACGCGAGGACGTCCTCCGTCGCGACTCCGAAGTAGCGCCGGTTCGTGTCGAGCGGCCGATGGATGGCGATGCCGATCGGAAACCGGAATCCGAAGGCGGTGAGTACCGGATGACTCGATCCGTAAGCGGCGCCGACGACGCGGTCCTCCATGTACTCGTTGAACCCCTCGTCGAGCCACGGTTCTTCGAACTCGTTCGATGCAAGCAGGCCGTAGAAGTACTGGTGCCCGAATTCGTGGATGGTCACCCCCTCGGGGCTCTGGACGCTCGCGGGGGCCATCCGATGCGTGCCGCCGGTGATGAACGTGGGGTATTCCATTCCTCCCGCGCCCCCTGCGCCCCACGGCGGATCGACGACCGTGAGCGTGTCGTACGGGTACGGGCCGAGCACCCGGCCGTAACCGGAGAGGGCGGTCTTCGTCGCCTGGAGGTATCGCCCCTGCTGGCTCGAGTGCTCGGGCTGGAGGAGGAGACGAATCTGTGTGTCGGCCACGCCGGGCTCGCGGAAAACGTCGTCCACGACGATGTAGTCCGGGTCCGCCGTCCAGGCGAAGTCGTGAACGCTCTCCTGCCGGAAACGATCGAGCACGCGGTCGCCGGGAAGGTTCCTCTCCTCGACCCGGACTCCCGTCGCGCCCACCTTGCCGCGATAGCGAGCCGGCACGTCGATCGAGACGTCGTAGTTACCGAAGTCGGCGAAGAACTCGCTCGAGGCATGAAACTGGTGGCAGTTCCAACCTTTCTCCTGGAGAACCGCGATCTTCGGGAACCACTGGCCGACCAGGAAAAAGTCGCCTTTCCAGCCGGTGCGCGCGGAGACCCGCGGCAGCCGAGAGCGGAAGTCGATCGAGATCGAGACCGTCTCGCCATGAGCAACCGCCCGCGGGAGCTGGACCTCGGCGACCGTTCGGTCGTATGGATTGCCGTCGTCCGGCGAGACGTAAGAGAGCGCGGGCAGGAGATCGCTCCCGTCCGCCAGAGTCATTCGCGTAAGCTCGATCGAGCCCCACGACTCCGGCAGCCGGTTGCCGCGGTGCTCGCCGCCCGACTCCCGCCAGAACGTCGACAGCGTGTTGCGGAACGCGTTCAGGTAGAGGTGGAACTGCAGCGTCGGCGCCGGCTTCGCGGTGGTGTTCGTCCAGGTCAGAAGCTCCGTGCCTTCGACGATTTTCTTCTCGGTGTCGAGCCGGCACGAAATCTGGTACGACGCAATCGGTCGGGTCAGCGGCGCGGCGGTCAGGTGCGCTCGTGCGCCGAGGAGAGCGGCGAGCGCGTATCCGGCGAGAGCGAGAAGCGCGCTTCTCCCCTTTGCCCGAGGCATCTGCCAGACTGTAGCATGGGCGAGCGATGAGAAAAGCCGCTCTCGACGCGGGTTCCGACCCTCTCGACCCCGCGCGGCGCGCGGAAGAATTGCGCGCCGAGATTCTCCGCCACGAGAGGCTCTACCACGTCGAGGCGCGGCCCGAGATTACCGACGCGGAGTTCGACCGGCTGATGTCGGAGCTCGCCTCGATCGAGAGTCTCCATCCCGATCTCGCGACCGCTGACTCGCCGACGCGCCGCGTGGGCGGCGAGCCGGCGGAAGGATTCGCGACCGTCGAGCACGCCATCCCGATGCTCTCGCTCGAGAACGCGTACTCCTGGGAGGAGGCGGAGGCCTGGCGTGCCCGGCTCGTCCGCGTGCTGGGAGAGGAGCCGCCAGGCTACGTCGCGGAGCTCAAGATCGACGGCCTATCGATCTCGCTCCGCTACGAGGGAGGCGTGCTCGTGCGGGCCGCCACGCGCGGCGACGGCTTCCGCGGCGAGGACGTCACGGACAACGTCCGCACGATCCGTACGATTCCGTTGCGGGTCTCCGAATCCGGCCCCCTCGAAGTGCGTGGAGAAGTGTTCTATCCCCGGTCCGTGTTTCGGAAACTGAACCGCGAGCGGGAGGCCGCGGGCCAGCCCGTGTTCGCCAACGCGCGCAATTCGGCGTCGGGAACGATCCGGCTCCTCGACTCGCGGGTCACGGCGAAGCGGGGGCTCGCCGCGTGGATGTACTCGATCGCCGAAAGCCGGAACCTGCCGGCGACACAGGCCGAAACCCTCGAGCGGATCCAAGAGCTCGGTCTTCCCGCTCATCCTTACTGGCAGCGCTGCGACACCTTCGAGGAAGTCCGGAGCTTCGTCGACCGGTGGGAGGAGGAGCGCGCGGATCTCGACTTCGAGACCGACGGCGTCGTGGTCAAGGTGGACGACCGCGGCCTCCAGGCGGAGCTCGGCTCGACCGCGAAGTCGCCGCGCTGGGCGCTCGCGTTCAAGTACCGGGCGGAAGAGGCGACGACGGTCGTCCGCCGGATTTCGGTCCAGGTCGGACGGACCGGAACGCTGACCCCCGTCGCTCACTTCGACCCGATCGTTCTCGCCGGCACGACGGTGAAGCGCGCGACTCTGCACAACTACGAGGACCTCGCGCGGAAGGACGTGCGGGTGGGGGACACGGTCGTCGTCGAAAAGGGGGGCGACGTGATCCCGAAGATCGTCCGGGTCGTGCGGGAGATGCGTCCGCCGGACAGCATCCCCTTCGCGATGCCGACATTCTGTCCGGTCTGCGGCGATCCGGTCGTTCGGGAGGAGGGCGAGGTCGCCACGCGGTGCGTCAATCCCGGCTGTCCCGCGATGGTGCGCGAGGCGCTGCGGCACTTCTGCTCGCGGCGGGCCATGAGGATCGAGGGGCTCGGGGAGAAGCTGGTCGATCAGCTGGTGCGCGAGAGTCTTCTCTCCGACGTCGCTTCGATCTACGCTCTCGCGGCCGACGACCTTTCCCGCCTCGAGCGTTGGGGCGAAAAGTCCGCCGC
>DASWDK010000258.1:0-4541 GCA_036395335.1 Thermoanaerobaculia bacterium | reverse complement strand
TCCTGGCCGTCCGCCAGCTCGTCCAGAAGACCAAGGGCTCGATCATCTGCTTCGTGGGACCGCCGGGGGTCGGGAAGACCTCGCTCGCCAAGTCCATCGCGCGGTCTCTGAACCGCAAGTTCGTGCGGCTGTCGCTCGGCGGGGTGCGCGACGAGGCCGAGATCCGCGGGCACCGGCGCACCTACATTGGGGCCTTCCCCGGGCAGATCGTCCAGATGATGAAGAAGGCCGGAACGGTGAACCCCGTGTTCCTGCTCGACGAAGTGGACAAGACCTCGTCGGATTTCCGGGGCGACCCCGCGTCGGCGCTGCTCGAGGTCCTCGACCCCGAGCAGAATCACACGTTCGTCGACCACTATTTAGACGTCGAGTACGACCTCTCCAAGGTCATGTTCATCGCGACGGCGAACGTCGCCGACCCGATCCCGCCGGCTCTGAAGGACCGGATGGAGCTGATCCCGCTCTCCGGCTACACGCCGAACGAGAAGCTCGCGATCGCCCAGACGTACCTTGTGTCGAAACAGCGCGAGGCGAATGGCCTGAAGGCCGATCAGATCGACGTCGCCGACGACGCGATCCTCTCGCTCATCTCGAACTACACTCGGGAGGCGGGCGTACGCAACCTCGAGCGGGAGATCGCCAACGTCTGCCGGAAGGTCGCCCGCCGCATCGTCCAGAAGAAGGTCGAGACTCCGGTCCAGATCACCGCGGACAACATCCGCGAGTTTCTGGGCAAGCACAGGTTCCGGAACCGCCGGAAGGGCGAGGTCTCCGAGGTCGGGATCGCGACCGGCCTCGCGTGGACGGAAGCCGGCGGCGAGATCCTGACGACCGAGACGAGCCTCCTGAAGGGCAAAGGCAACCTCCTCCTGACCGGCTCGCTCGGCGACGTCATGCAGGAATCCGCGCGGGCCGCTGTGTCCTACGTGCGCAGCCGCGCCGAGATGTACGACGCCGATCCGAACTTCCACGAGAAGTACGACATCCACATCCACGTGCCGGAGGGAGCGATTCCCAAAGACGGGCCGTCGGCCGGCATCACGATGGCGGTCTCGCTCTTCTCCGCCGTGACGAAGATCCCGGTTCTCAAAGACGTCGCGATGACCGGAGAGATCACGCTGCGCGGCAAAGTCCTGCCCGTGGGCGGGATCAAGGACAAGGTCCTGGCCGCGTACCGCGCCGGAATTCTCACGATCATTCTCTCGGCGGAGAACGAGAAAGACCTGGACGATCTCCCCGAGGAAGTCCGCTCGAAGATGGAATTTCACCTCGTCTCGAACATGGACGAGGTCATCAAAATCGCCATGGAAGGCGTTCCGCCCACCGCCGCGACGCTCGAAGCCGAGACGCGGCCGGCCGAGGGAGGAGCACTCGCTCACTAGAAAGGCTCGGGTAGTCCACACCACCGATTGAGAACCGCGTGACGGTGTCCGCCGCACGCTTCATCCCGGATCCGAGGAGAAGTATGGTCAGAAAAAGATCCAACAACGATTCCGACGTCGAGACGCTCGAGCCTCCCGTGGAAGGTCTGCCGGACACGGCCGGCGAGGATCTCGCCGTCGAGGCGGGCGACACGCTCGACATCCGAGCTCTCCACGAGATCAAGATCCCCCAGCTCTTGAAGATCGCGAAAGACCTGGAGGTCGAGAACGCGACCGGAATGCGCAAGCAGGACCTGATCTTCAAGGTCCTGCAGGCGCAGACCGAGAAGAAGGGACTGATCTTTTCCGAGGGCGTGCTCGAGTGTCTGCCCGACGGTTTCGGGTTCCTCCGCGCCCCCGAGTACAACTACCTTCCGGGACCGGACGACATCTATGTCTCTCCGTCGCAAATCCGGAAGTTCGACCTGCGCACGGGCGACACCGTATCGGGCCAGATCCGGCCTCCGAAGGAGGGGGAGCGTTACTTCGCGCTCATCAAGGTCGAGGCGGTCAACTTCGAGCACCCGGACGTCGCGCGCGAGAAGATCTTCTTCGACAACCTGACACCCCTCTATCCGCAGGACCGGATCAAGCTCGAAGTGCCGAACAATATGTCGGCGCGCGTGCTCGACCTGGTCGCGCCGGTTGGCAAGGGACAGCGCGGGTTGATCGTCGCCGCGCCGCGCACAGGCAAGACGATGATCCTCCAGGCGATCGCGAACTCGGTCTCGACGAACCACCCGGAGATCACACTCATCGTGCTGCTCATCGACGAGCGCCCGGAGGAAGTCACCGACATGCAGCGGTCCGTCAAGGGCGAGGTCATCTCCTCCACCTTCGACGAGCCTGCCGCCCGCCACGTCCAGGTCGCCGAGATGGTGATCGAGAAGGCCAAGCGGTTGGTCGAGCACAAGAGAGACGTGGTCATCCTGCTCGACTCGATCACGCGGCTCGCGCGCGCCTACAACGCGATCGTGCCGCCGTCGGGGAAAGTCCTCTCCGGCGGCGTCGACTCGAACGCACTGCAGCGCCCCAAGCGATTCTTCGGAGCGGCGCGCAACGTCGAGGAAGGCGGGTCGCTCACGATCATCGCGACTGCGCTCATCGACACGGGCTCCCGGATGGATGACGTCATCTTCGAGGAGTTCAAAGGAACCGGCAACATGGAGACCCACCTCGACCGCAAGCTCGTCGACAAGCGCGTCTTCCCGGCCATCGACCTGAACAAGTCGGGCACGCGGAAAGAAGAGCTCCTGATGGACAAGGCAGAGTTGAACCGCGTGTGGGTACTGCGCAAGGTGCTGAACCCGCTCTCGACCGTCGAGGCGATGGAGCTCCTGACCGAAAAGCTCGAGAAGACGAAGACGAACGGCGAGTTCCTGAACATGATGAGCCAGGGGTAGACCGGCCGTCCCTTCGACGCCCGATGCTCCGCTTCTCCGTCGTCGACTTCGTCAACGCCCGGCCCCTCATCTGGGGCCTTCTCGAAGAGCCGCCTCCCGGAATCGGAGTGTCGCGCGACCTTCCCTCCGTCTGCGCCGACAAGCTCGCTTCGGGCGAGGCGGACGTCGGGCTCATCCCGTCCATCGAGTACCAGCGGATACCGGGCTTGACCGTCGTCGGAGGCCTCGGCATCGCGGCGGCGTCCGAAGTCCGCTCGGTGCTGCTCGTCTCGAGAGTGTCGCGCGAGAGGATCCGGACGGTCGCTCTGGATCCGGCTTCGCGAACCTCGGCGGTCCTGACGCGGCTCCTGCTGAAGCGCCGGTACGGACTGGAACCGGAGTACGGAGAGGCTGCGGGAGAAGCCGACGCGTCACTCGTCATCGGCGATCCGGCGCTGAAGGCGCGACTGAACGGCCACGTCGTCCTCGACCTCGCAGCGGAGTGGCGGGCGTTTTCCGGCCATCCGTTCGTCTTCGCTTTCTGGGCGGTCCGAGACGGCGTGCCAGAGCGGGAAGTGGCGGAGTTGGTCCGCGCGTCTTACGAGGCCGGCCGGCGGGATTTTCCGCGTCTCGTCGCCCGGGAGGCGGCGGAGTCGGGACTTTCCGAGGCGGTCGTCGAGGACTACCTGCGTCACTCGCTCCACTACGAGCTCGACTCGGGCGACCTCGCGGGGCTCGATCTCTTCTATCGACTGGCTGCCG
This sequence comes from Thermoanaerobaculia bacterium, assembly GCA_036395335.1. Classification (GTDB taxonomy): domain Bacteria; phylum Acidobacteriota; class Thermoanaerobaculia; order UBA5066; family Gp7-AA6; genus Gp7-AA6. The sequence goes on along the minus strand of DASWDK010000258.1, from coordinate 976 downwards.
AAGACGGGCTGATCCCCCGAGTTCGACCGCTCGCGCTCGCCTAGCCGGGAGGGACCGTCTGTCCGGCACGTATTGGAGGGCGCCGGCGCCATCGGCGCATAGCGTCGCAGATCGTCTTCGCCGCGGAGTTGACCGCCTGGGGGATGAAGGACGCGTTTGATCGCTTCTGCGGTTTTCAGCTCACGCGACTTACTTGTCTTTCTCCAGAGGAGTCAACCGCGCCGGCTCTTCGAGTATGCGGAGAAGGGCCTTCGCGCAGAAGACGCGGTCCCGGCGGGCAGGAGACACCGGGCGCAGCACGGACGCGGCCTCCAGCCTTTCAATCGCCCGTTCCGCGGTTGTGTATGCCACCTTCAGTCTCGCAGCTGCCCGTTTGACGCTCCAGAACGGATTCTCCGCCAGGAGCTCGACCATTCGGCCGGTCACCGGTGATCGAGAACCAGCTGTCTCTCGTCGCCAACGGTCCAGGAGGGCGTTGATGCGGCTCGCGCGGTCGAGCGCGTCTTCCGACTGGCGCGCGACCCCGTTCAGAAAATATTCGAGCCAGCCTTCCCAATCCCCGCGCTCGGCCACGCCGAGCAACCTGTCGTAGTACTCCTGCCGCGTTGCCTCGAAGAATGCGGAGAGGTAGAGGAGCGGTGACGGAAGCACCGATCGTTCGATGAGGAAAAGAGTGATGAGCAGCCGGCCTACCCGACCGTTGCCGTCGAGGAAGGGATGGATCGCCTCGAACTGCGAGTGGACGAGACCGATCTGGACAAGGGGGGGGAGTGTTCGTTCATGCAGAAACTTCTCGAATGCGTCGAGGCATTCACTCATCTCATGCGGTGGTGGCGGAACGTACGTGGCGTTGGCGAGCGTCGAGCCCGGCGCCCCGATCCAGTTCTGCGACCGCCGAAATTCACCGGGCGTCGCGACGTTCCCGCGCACTCCTTCCATGAGCCGGGCATGCAGCTCGCGGATCAGACGAAGGGAA
>DASWDK010000257.1:0-3319 GCA_036395335.1 Thermoanaerobaculia bacterium | reverse complement strand
ATCCGCGCCTCTTCTCGGGAATCGGCAACGCGTACTCCGACGAGATCCTCCATCGGGCCCGTCTCTCGCCGGCAAAGTGGACGTCGCGGCTGACCGAGCCGGAGATTGCGTCGCTCCACGAGGCCGCCCGGAGAACTCTGGAGGAATGGACCGGTCGGCTGACCGACCAGGCCCGGAAAGCCTTTCCCGAAAAGGTCACCGCGTTCCGCGAAGGAATGGCCGTGCACGGCCGTTACGGCCAGCCGTGCCCGGTTTGCGGCACGAAGATCCAGCGGATCGTGTACGCCGAGAACGAGGCGAACTACTGCCCGACCTGTCAGACCAGCGGAAAGCTCCTCGCCGACCGCGCGCTTTCGCAGGTCTTGAAGAAGGATTGGCCGAAGACGCTCGAGGAGCTGGAGGAGCGAAAGCGCCGTTGATCTCCTCCAGCCGGAGATCTTAGTCCGTCGGGACGACGATGCCTTCGAATCCCTCTTGCTCAAGGGATTCGAGCTCGCGCTCCGCCTCTTTGCGGCCGTCGAACGGCCCGACTTTCACGCGCGTGAGCCCGCGGTACGGCTCGAGAAAGACGGCGCGGCCGGTCCCTCGAGCCCGCTCGGCGTGCCGCTCCGCGAGCAGGCGCTCGGCGAAGGATCCGACCTGAACCGCCCACCGCCCGCTCGGCGAGACGATTTCTCCGGGAGCGCCCGGCGCCACGACGGTCAGACGCACCGAGGCGACCCCCGGTCCGAGAAGCCCGATCTGGCCGGCCGCGGCGCGCGACAGGTCGATCACGCGACCGAGGATGAACGGCCCGCGATCGTTGATCCGCACGCGGACGGTCTTTCCGTTGTCGAGGTTCGTCACTTCGACGATCGATCCGAGCGGCAGTTCCCGGTGCGCGGCGGTCAGGAGCGAAGAGTCGTAGATCTCGCCCGAGGCGGTGGGCTTGCCTTCGAACCCGTCCCGTCCGCCGTACCAAGACGCGATTCCCTGTTCCGTCCAGCCCGGCGACGGCGGGCCGTGGGGCTCCTGCGGCGGGGCGGAAGCGGTGCGGGAAGCGCAGGCGATCGGTGGACCGAGGACGGCGAGAACGAGGATGAGGCGGAGAGCGGCTCGCGCTCTCACACCTTGATCGGAGCCGGCTCCGCCGAGGCGACGCCTTCCAGAGCGGGATCAAGCTCCTCGCGAAGGAATGCCTCGACCTGCTCGATGGCGCGGCCGATGAGCCGTTCTGGTCGCGCGGCCTGGGCGATCTCGGCTTCCGAGAGGCGGAACGCCGGATCGGCGGCGATGCGGTCCAGGAGATCGGCCGGCTCGCCGGGCGCCGTCCTCTTCTCCGCCGACGCCCGCGCGTGGACGCGCAGCTTCTCGTGGGCTTCCTGGCGGTCCGCGCCGCGCCGAACGGCTTCCATCAAGACGTTCTCCGTCGCGAGGAACGCAATCTCTGCCTCGAGCCGGCGCCGCGCGACGTCCGCGTGCACGACCAGGCCGGAAAAGACGTTCTCCATCAGGACGAGAATCCCGTCGCACGCGAGGAAGGCCTCGGGAATCGAGATGCGCCGGTTGGCGGAGTCGTCCAGCGTTCGCTCGAGCCACTGCGTGGCAGCGGTCATGGCCGTGTCGAACGAGAGAGCGATGACGTGCCGCGCGAGACCGCAGATGCGCTCTGCCCGCATCGGGTTGCGTTTGTAAGGCATCGCGGAGGAGCCGACCTGTGAAGCTTCGAACGGTTCCTCGATCTCGCCGTCGTGCTGAAGAAGCCGCAGGTCGGTCCCGATCTTGTGGGCCGACTGCGCCAGGCCCGAAAGCGTCTGGACGACCCGGTCGTCCTGCTTGCGCGAGTAGGTCTGGCCCGAGACGATCTGGCGGCGGTCGAACCCGGCGCGCCGGGCGATCGCGCGGTCGAGCTCTTCGACTCTGGCCGAATCACCGTCGAAGAGAAGGAGAAACGACGACTGCGTCCCGGTCGCGCCCTTCGCTCCGAGGAAGCGCAGGTCGGCCCTCCGGCGCCGGACTTCTTCGAGGTCGGTCAGGAGGTCGAACGCCCAGAGCGCGATGCGCTTGCCGATCGTCGTCGGCTGCGCAGGCTGATAGTGGGTGTACGCGAGAGCCGGGTCCGCGCGATGCTCGAGCGCGAGGCCGCGCATGCGTCGGAGCAGCGCGACGAGCCGCCTTTCAACGAGCCCGAGGGCTTCCCGAACGGCAATCAGGTCCGCGTTGTCGGACACGTAGGCCGAGGTCGCGCCCCAGTGGATGATCCCGCGCGCCGCCGGCGCCGCCTCGCCGAACACGCGGACGTGCGCCATGACGTCGTGTCGGGTCCGCTCCTCCTCACGCTCGGCCGCCTCGAAGTCGACGTCCGCGAGGTGGGCGCGCATCTCTCCGATCGCCTCCTCGGAGATGGGAAGCCCGAGGCGGCGCTCCTCCTCGGCGAGCCAGAGCCACAGGAGCCGCCACGTCTCGAACTTCCGCCGCGCCGAGAAGAGACGGGACATCTCCTCGGAGGCGTAGCGGCCGGTCAGAGGGCCGGGGTCGGCCTCAGCCTTCTTCATCGTCCCACTCGGCGACCGTGAACATCGAAACGGCGTCGTTGCCGCAGGCCAGGCAGAGCGCCTCGGTGACCCGACCGACCTCGGTCTCGAAAACGTAGCAGGGCGTGCCGCAGTCCTTGCAGAGAAGGTAGGGGATTTCTCGGTCCGGGCTGGGCTCCGAAGGGAATCGGTCGGTCAAGCAGATGCTCCAGGACATTCTCGCATCGCCGGCGCGGCCGAACAAGCCGGACGTCCGCTCGGACTTCATTTGTCCATTCGCCGGGCTATCCTGATCGTAAATGCTCACAACGGTGCTTGCCGTCGCTGTCGGAGTGCTGCTTCTCGCCGGACTCGCGGTTCTCGTGCTGCGTTCGCGGGACCGCGACCCGCGTCTCGATCGCCTGCTCGCCGAGGTCGCAGCCGTGCGCGGGTCTTCGGAATCCATGGACCGCCGCGTCGAGGATCTCCGACGCTCGGTCGGCGAGAGGGTGTCCGCGGTCGAGGACCGGCTCGCCCAAGGGCAGAAGAACGTCGCCGATACGCTCGGCGAAGTGCACGAGAAGATGGGACGGGTCTTTCAGGCTTCTCAGAAAATCCAGGAGCTCGCCGGGGGCATGACCCGGCTGGAAGATCTGCTGAAGCCCCCGAAGGTCCGCGGCGGACTGGGAGAGACGTTTCTGGAACAGGCTCTCGCCGACGTTCTTCCGCCGGGTACCTGGAAAATGCGCCACGTCTTTCCGGACGGGACGATCGTCGACGCGGCCATTCGAGTCGGAGATTTCCTGGTGCCCGTCGACAGCAAGTTC
>DASWDK010000256.1:0-24940 GCA_036395335.1 Thermoanaerobaculia bacterium | reverse complement strand
AGATCGTCCCGTCTTCGGCCTCGATCGCCGCTCCAACGGAAAACCCGCTCCGCCTCGACACGGCGTTTTTTCGGCTCGCCGCCGCCACGTCGATCAGACGCTGCGCACGGTCCGGCTCGATCACGTGCGGGCGGAACGGGCGATGCCCGGCACGAGAGCCGTCAACAGACGGACAAACCGTTCCCCGACCCGCTTCGTCGTCGCGAGGACCTCGGCGTGGTCGAGTGGCTGCGGCAGGATCCCGGCGGCCATGTTCGTGATGGTCGAGATTCCGAGAACAGAGACCCCGGCGTGGGAGAGAGCGATTGCTTCGGGTACCGTCGACATCCCGACGGCGTCCGCGCCGATCACCCGATACGCCCGGATCTCGGCGGGCGTCTCGTACGAAGGCCCGGTGTTGCCCAAGTACACCCCTTCCTTGAGCGGCACTCCGATCTTCCGCGCCGTCTGCTTCGCAAGCTTCCGCAGAGCCGGATCGTAGACGGCGCTCATGTCGGGGAACCTCGGGCCGAGAGAATCCTCGTTCGGACCGAGGAGTGGATTCGTCCCGAAGGCGTTGATGTGATCGGCGATCAGCATGAGGTCGCCCGGCTTGAACGTGCGTCGGACGCCGCCCGCGGCGTTTGTCAGGACGACCGCCGCAACCCCCAGGCGCGCGAGAACGCGCACCGGGAACACGACGTCCGACATCGGGCGGCCTTCGTAGAAGTGGATGCGCCCGGAGAGGACCGCGACCGAAGTGCGTCCCACGTCGCCCAGCACGAGCTCCCCGGCGTGGCCGACCACACCGGAAGGAACCGGGAAATGGGGGATCTCCTCGTAAGGGATCGCGACCCGGTTCGTCAGCTTCCCCGCGAACGATCCGAGCCCGGAGCCGAGCACAAGGCCGACCCGCGGCGTCGCGTTGCGCTTTCCCCGGAGAAAGGCCGCGCAGGCGTCGAGCCGCCCGAGAACGCCGGTCTCGCTCATCCCGCCAGCAAGCCGGCGATCGTGGCCGTCATGAACGACGCGAGCGAGCCGCCGAGCAGCGCGCGGAAGCCGAGTCGCGCGATGTCGCCCTTGCGGGTCGGCGCCAGGCCCCCGATTCCCCCGATCTGGATTCCGATTGAGGAGAAGTTCGCGAACCCGCACAGCGCGAACGATGCGATGAGGCGAGCCTTCTCCGACATCCCCGCCTGGACGGTGCTCATCTTCGCGTAGGCGAAGAACTCGTTGATCACGGTCTTGTTGCCGATCAGGTCGGCGACCGTCCCCGCATCGGCGATCGGCACTCCCATGACGACAGCGAGCGGCCAGAGGACCCAGGCGAAGACCTGCTGGAGCTGGAAACCGGGGCGGCCGAAAAGCCCTCCCACCCAGCCGAGGAACCCGTTCAGGAGAGCGATGAGCGCAATGAACGCGATCAGCATGGCGACGATGTTGATGACGAGCGTCATCCCCTGCGATGCTCCGGAGGCCGCTGCGTCGATCAGGTTCGTGTGGGTCTTCTCGACTTTGAGGGTCACCTTTCCCATGGTGACGGGAACTTCGGTCTCGGGCACCAGGATCTTGGCCATCATGATGGCGCCGGGCGCCGCCATGACGGACGCCGTGATCAGGTACTTTGCCGGAATTCCCATCGCCACGTATGCGAGGAGCACGGCGCCGGAGACGTGGGCCATCCCGCCGGTCATCATCGTGAGGATTTCCGAGCGCGTCATCGTCGGAATGTACGGCGCGATCAGGATCGGCGCTTCGGTCTGTCCGATGAAGACGTTTGCCGCGACCGCGAGCGATTCGGCGCCCGAGACTCGCATGAGCCGCTGCATCACCCACGCCATCCCCTGCACGATCTTCTGCATGATGCCGAGGTAGTACATGATCGTGAAGAACGACGCGATGAAGATGATGATCGGCAGCACTTTGAAGGCGAAGATGTAACCGCCGATCGGAAGGCCCGTCGCCTGGCCGACCTTTTCCATGCGACCGGTCAGCCAGCCGAAGACGAACGCACCCCCCTGGTCGGCGTAGGAGATCGCCCCCGTGATCGCCATCGAAAAGCGCTCGAGGGCGTTCTTTCCCTGCTCCCAGTAAAGGACGAGAAAAGCGAACAGGAGCTGGAGCGCGAAGCCCCAGAGCACGGTGTACCAGCGGATCGCCCGGCGGTTGGCGGAAAAAACATAGGCGATCCCGAAGATGACCACGATGCCCGCGAGGCCGATCCAGCGCATTCGATCCTCCTACTCCCGTCCTAGAAGCGCGCGCTTCGAGCGTCGAACTCCCGGCCCCGCCAGGTGAGGCGCTTTCGAATGAACCTGTGAAAGAGAGAGCGGCCGATCAGGCCCGCCCAAACGGCGGCCATTATAGGGTGCGTCATCGCCGGCCAGAGCGGATCCGAGAGCGCGGCGGCCAACGACGCTCGAACGAGGACGCACCCCGCGAAAACCGCGACGGCGAGAAGGATGTCTCCTCGTGCGAGGGGGAGTCCGATCGCCGCGGCGATGAGCGCTCCGGTGGGCGCGATCGAGACGGCGAGCAGCACGAGGGTGAATGCGAAGAGAAAGACTCCGCCGGCGCCGGGGAACGCCCACGCAACGTTCTTCGTGAAACCGTTCCAGACTCCGCGGAAGCCCCGGTAGATTCGCACCGCGATCCGGTCGTCGGCCCGGAACGCACCGACGCGAAACCCGGCCCGCTTGACCGCAATGGCGAGGTGCACGTCGTCGATGACGGAGTTGCGCAGGGCCGCATGACCCCCCATCGCGTCGTATGCGCGGCGCCGCACGAGGTTTCCCACCCCCGCGCCGAGAGCGAGGCCTCGGAATCGTCGCATGGTCGCGACGAAGCCGAGTCCGAGGAACACACCGACGGAGAGGTACGGAAGAAGGACGTTCTCCCAGAAGCCGCGCATCTCCAACCTCGGGAAGAAGGCAATGAGATCGAGCCCACGCCCCTCGAGAGCCGTGACCGCTTCGCGAAGAGCTCTCGGGTCGTAGCGCACGTCGGCGTCCGCGAAGAGGAGGAGTTCCCCATCGGCGACCCGAGCACCCTCCCAGAGGGCGCGGGGTTTTCCAAGCCACCCTTCCGGAAGGTCTCCGCCCGTGACCACGACGAGCCGCGGGTCCTCGCGCGCGACCGCGGCGAGAATCGCCGGAGTTCGATCCGTGGAGCGGTCGTCCACGACGATGACCTGGAGGTCCGGATACTGCTGGGAGAGGTGCGATCGGACGGCGCGCTCGATCTCCAATTCCTCGTTGCGCGCGGGAATCACCGCCGACACCCGTGGGAGCGGCCCGGCGGGTAGCCCTTTCGCAGCGCGCGACAGCCGGGGCATCGCGATCAGGTTCACCGGAAGCACGACCGCGGCCAGTACGGTCGCGACGGCACCTGCCAGGAGCAGAACGTGGATCACGCGCGAGGACGATCAGCCGAGGATCTGGGACAGGGCGCTCGTTCCCCGAGGCGAGGCGACTCCGAGCCATTCGCCCGCCGTCGCCGCGAGGTCGCAGAAACCGCGCCGCACGCCGAGCTCCACCTCCTGCCGCGCACGCGGGCCGGCGACGAGAAGGGGTACGTGCTCGCGGGTGTGGTCGGTCGAGGCGTCGGTCGTCTCGCAGCCGTGGTCCGCGGTCAGGAAGAAGAGGTCCTCCGGACCGAGCGCCGAGAGGACCTCCGGCAGGACGGCGTCTAAGCGGGCGAGGTTCTTCGCGAATCCCGCAGGATCGTTTCGGTGTCCGTACTTGCTGTCGAAGTCGACGAGATTGGTGAAAATGACGTCCGCCTTTCCCGATCGCAGAACGTCGATCGAGACGCGGACGCCTTCGGCGTCGGAGCCAGTGTGCACGGACGACGTGATGCCGCGGCCGGAGAAGATGTCGACGATCTTGCCGACCCCGAACGTTGTCTTTCCGGCGGCGACGACCCGGTCGAGCCAGGTCTCCCCCGTCGGTGGGACAGCGAAGTCCCGCCGGTTCGCGGTGCGGAGGAACGCACCCGGTTCGCCGGTAAAAGGCCGGGCGATGACGCGCCCGACCGCGTGCTCACCCGTCAGCAGGCCCCGCGCAAACCGGCAGACTTCCCACAGCCGCTCCGGGGCCCACACCGACTCGTGCGCGGCAACCTGGAAGACCGAGTCCCCCGAGGTATAGAGGATCGGGCGACCCGAAGAGAGGTGCTCTCTCCCGAGCTCGTCCAAGATCACGGTGCCGGAGGCGGCCTTGTTGCCGAGGACCTTTTTCCCGACGTATTCCTCGAACGGCTCGACGATCTCCGGCGGGAAGCCTTCGGGATAGAGCGGAAACGCCCGTTCGACGACGAGGCCCATCATCTCCCAGTGACCGGTCGTCGTGTCCTTTCCGAGGGAGAGCTCGTATGCCTTGCCGCGCGCACCGCTTGCGCGGCCGTCGTGGCGGGACTCGGGAAGCGCGAGAAGCCCGAGCCTCTCGAGGTTGGGAAGCGGCGTCGGACAGCGGTCGAGGACGTGCCCGAGAGTATCGGTCCCGGCGTCGCCGTAAGCCGCGGCATCGGGGGCCGCCCCAACCCCCAGCCCGTCACAGACGAGTATGAGGACTCGTCTCATCGGTGACCGTGTTCAAGTGCTTCTGACTCTCTCCTCGAGGCGCGCGGCGGAATTGGTACGCAGCGCGGCGTCTCTCGCGCGGCCTCGCTGCAGGTCAGGCCGGCGCAACCAAGGTCAGGAACCGACCTTCTGGCGGGCGTCCGACCGGTACGGCGAGTTCGGATAATCGTTGACGAGTCGCTGATACGTGGCGCGGGCGTCTGTGGAGGAGCCCGCCTTCTCGTAAGTCTCGGCGAGCGCGAAGAGAAGAGCGTCCTTGGGCGCCGCCGAATCGGGCGACTCGATCGCCCGTTTCAGTCGGTCGATGGCTTCGGTCGTCTTGCCTTCCGCCGCGAGGAGCCGCGCCGCGTCGATTTCCGCGGCGGCCGCAACCTCGGCCCGTGTTTCGCGGGCCGCCTTCGAGAGAGCCTCCGCGGCCTGAGCGGGCTTGTCGCTGCGCGCCGCGAGAATCACCCGCGCCGCACGCCCGGCGGTGGTCCCGCCTTTTGCGGCCGCCTCGCGAAGGTGCTTCGTGGCTTCGCGCTCGCGGTCCGCCGCCGTCGAGAACTTCCGGACCGCGGAGGCCCCGGCCGGGTCGGTGGCGAGAGGTGCTTCCAGAATCTCGAGCGCTGCCGAGAGCTCCTTTCCCGCCTGCCGCTCTCGCCAGCCCCGAAAGAGGACGAACCCGGCCGCCAGCACGAGCACCGCGGCGGCCGCCGCAATCGCCTCGACGGCTCCCCGGCGGTGCTGGGAGACGTAGTCGACCGTCCGGCCGAAGGTCTCCGCGAGCTCGTTTCGCTTGAGCTCCTTGCGTTTGATGCGCGCCATGCTCCTCCGAAACGGGCGATTATCATGGGACGGGGAGAGCGCGTCAAACCGCCAGACGACGCGCTCCACCGGCAGGAGCGGACGAACCGGGCTCGAGGAGTCCCGGCCGCTCAGGCGCCGCTTGTCGGAGCGATCGCGACGACACGCGCTGCAGAGCCCCAGCCGGTGAGATAAGACGAGAAGACCTCCGCCGGCAGCACGAGCCCAAACCAGAGCATCCCGACCAGGGTCCCCAGCTGCGCGCCGCCGATCGACGCATGCGATCCGACGGCGGCGACGGCCGATCCCAGAATCACGTTGATCGCGCCGGAAGCGAGCGCGAGCCGAAAGCCGAGCAGCCGGGGCCGCTTCACCCGCGGCTGGGCCGAAGTGGCGTTTCGCCCGGCGAGCCACGTGAAAGCGACGAGCGCCGCGCCGACCAAGCAGGCGCCCATCGACATGCGGACCCGAGCGGGCGCGACGATGTCGATGGAGAGCGTCTCTCCCACGAGCGGCTCCATCCAGGGAAGGAAATTGGTGGCCGCCATGAGAACCAGGACCACCCATCCGGTGCGCTGAGGAGTGTACGGTGACGTCTGCATCAATCCACCCATTTCCAGGGAGGCGGAACGAAGTTCCTCTCGCCTGAGTTACCGCCCTGCTCGGTGGGGAGCCACTTGAGCAGGGACGCCTTTCCGATCCGGCTATAGTCATCGACACTGATCCGGAAGAGGTTCCGGTCGACTCCCCCGTCGCCCCGGTCGGCGACGAAGATTCCTCGGCAGCCCGTCGGCGGACAATTCACCGATCCCGCGGGCACGTTCGCTCCGTAAGACAGGGGGCGGAAGGGCGGCTGGCTGTTGACCGCCTGGGGCACGACGAGGCTTCCGTCCGACCGGAACACGATCCGGTCGACCAGCGATGGATCGCCGAGATAGTCGTCGAACGCGACGCCGTCGGGCCCGTCCACCGTCCCGCTGACCGACCGGAAAACGAGTTCTCCCGGGAGCCGGCGGGATTCGAGCAAGGGCTCTCCGGGATCCCGGACGAAGTTCGCGGATGTGTCGGCCCACGACGTCACGTTCCGGGCGGCCAGGTCGACGTGGAGAACGACGTTCGAGTCGTGACGCAACGCCTGAATGCGCGCGGCGAGGACGAGCGAGTAGAGCTCGCGAGCCGCCGCCTTCAGTTTTTCGCGGCGCAGGATCGTGCGGAGGTAGGCGCCCGCGAAAAGGCAGACGCTCGCGAGGATCGCCATCGCGACGAGGAGCTCGATGGCCGTGAAACCCCGCTCGAAAGAGGATCGAGCGCGCCGGGAGTTCATTTGTTCGAGCCTGCGATGAGCGAATCACGTACCCGCCGGCGGCAAGCCCGGGATCCTCAAGCGGAAGCGTGACTTAGCGGCGTGGTGAGGCGATGTCGGCCACCATGAAACTGTCAGGAAATGTCATGGCCCCGGGGCAGTCAGGCAAAAAACGGCCCCCCGATGCGGAGGCTATACTTCGCGGAGATGGGCGACGAGATCCAGATCCGCGGCGAGCCTTCCGCGACCGGTGAACGCTGCAAATTCATCGTCGACCGGCCGGTGCTCCCGGACGAATCGGCCTTCTTTTCCGACCGTGACTCCGCCGCGGGCGTCTCCCCGCTGGCAGCCGATCTGCTGGGGTTGCCGGGTGTCGTCTCGGTTCTGGTGGCGGACAACACGGTCACGCTGGAAGCGCCGGACGCGATCGACTGGCCGGCGCTCGGAGCGGGTCACGTGATCCGGAAGCACCTGCGCAGCGGAGAGCCAATCGTTTCGGACGGCTACTTCGACAGTCTGCCCGCGGAATCGGATCTCAAGTGGGCGATCGACGATCTTCTCGCCCGCGAGATCAATCCCGCCGTCGCGACGCACGGCGGGTGGGTCGAGCTGATCGACGTGAAGAAGAACAACGTCTACATCCGGCTGGGTGGCGGATGTCAGGGATGCGGCGCCGCCGACGTCACGTTGAAGCAAGGGATCGAGAAGGCGATCCGCGGCCTCGCCCCGTCGGTCGGAGAGATTCTCGACACGACCGACCACGCCGCCGGACGGAATCCGTATTACTCCCCCGCGAAATAAGTCCGGGGTACTCGACGCGGCCGGGATTTGAGTGAAGGCGCGTAGCAACGGCGCTCAGTCCCCGATCTCGAACGTCAGCGCGGCGCACGCTTCGCGCAGCGCCGCCTCCGCTCGCTCGACCGTCGCCGCCCGGCTGAAAATGAAGCCGAGATAGCGGGAGCCCTCGGGCAGCGGAACGAGAAGCTGCCCCGGGTGGGCCGAGACCACCACTCCTTCGACGTTCGGCACGGCAAGTGCCGCTTCGAGGCCGGAGACCTTCTCGAGCCGTCCACCCCGTCGAATTGGAATCATCATCACGCCTGCCGCCCGCGGATCCCGCGGCGCGCGACCTTCTTCCCTTCGAAGCGCGTGCCGGAGGATCAGTTCCTCCAGCGAGACACCCGTTCCGAAGCGAAGCGCACGCGAGCACAGTCCGCCGATCGACCGCGCGGCGACCTCGATGACGAAGACGCCCCGTTCGTTGACCCGCAGCTCGGAGTGAATCGGCCCGAGTGCGAGCCCGAGCGCCCGACACGCCCCCTCGGTCGCGGATCGGACGGCGCCGAGCGTTGCGCCCGGCAGCCTCGAGGGCGTCACGTAGATCGTCTCCTCGAAGAAAGGGCCCTCGAGCGGATCCGGCTTGTCGAAGACGGCCAGGATTTCGAGCTCTCCGTCGCGCAGGAGTCCCTCGACCGCCAGCTCGGCGCCGGGGATGTACTCCTCGACGAGAATCTCGTCCGCCGCCGTCCCTCCCTTCGCCGACACTTCGGGTTGCCGGAGGATCGCCTCGATCCGCCTCCAGGCGGCGCGAAAGGAGTCGGGGTCGTCGGCGCGGATGACGCCGCGGCTCGCCGCGAGGAACGTCGGCTTGAGGACGGACGGATAGACCACGCTCCGCGCCGCCTCGTCCGGGTTCTCTCTCAAGCGGAAGAGCCTGGAGCGGGGGCTTGACACGCCGGCCCGGTCGAGCCGGCGGCGCAGGATTCCCTTGTTCCGGGCCGCGGCGGCGGCCTCCGGCGAGTTCGTCGGCAGACCGAGGGCGCGGCAGATCGCGGCGGCCGCGACGACGGTGTCGTCGTCGGCGGCGACGACAGCGTCGATCGGATGGGTGCGGGAGAATTCCGCGACGCCCCGGGCGCACGCTTCCGGATCGCGGAAGTCGACCGTCAGGAGACCGGCCGGCTGGAAGCCTTCGAGCGCATTCGGTTCCTCCGACGCGACGGTGACGTCGACGTCGAGCTGCCGGGCGGCCTCGAGAAAGTCCGGGGCGCGATAGGTCGTCGTGGGGAGGAGAAGGAGCACCCGCGGCACGGCACGATCCTAGCCCTCCACTCCGCGTCCGCAGAACTGCGCCTGTAACACGGTTGTCGCCGGAGTGCGACGGGCTCTCCGCGACGCGACATTTGATGGAAAAGGAGGTCGTCATGACCGTCGCGCGATCCCGACCGAAGTCCCGGACGCTGCTCGCGCCCGTCGCCTGTCTCCAGCAACGCCTCGCCTGAGTCGCCACCCGCATCGCATTCCTTGAAAGGAGGAATCATGAATCTCGTCCGACTCGTGTCCCGTCCCCTCATGGTCTCGGGTCTCGCCCTCGCTGCCGGGCTCGTCAGCGCCGCTCCCGTCCACGCGGCCAGCTGCATCCAAGGGTACGCCGAGTGCCTCGTCCGCGCGGCAGACCTCGACACCTGGTGGCAGCGCTCCGCCGCCGGGATCGACTGCTACCTGGACACCGTCGCCTGCATTCGGGGCGCCTACTTCTAGCTTGACAGCCGCCCGCGCGCTCATGCTCCTCGGTTTCTCGACGTCCGCTGCCGTCCTTCCGCTGCTCGCCGACGGGCCGCTCCGGCCCGTCGGCGACTACGGCGGGCGATCGATCACCGCGACGGAGATCCGGGTCCTCGATGTCTCGATCCCGGCAATTTTCCGCATCGACCGCGCCAGCCTGCGATTCGCTGCACTGCCGCTGTCGGGCGCCGACGTTCCGCTGGATCCGTACGGATTCGCCGAGCCGGGCGACGGCACGTTCTGGATTCTCGCCGGGAGAGGCCGCTTCGTATTCCGATTCTCCGAGACGAGCGGCGAGCTCGTCGACAAACGGACCCTTTCCGATCCGGGTCAGGGAATCGCGACGCTCTGGGATCGAGTCGGCATCGTCGCCGTGCGCATTCGGCCGGGCGAGCGGTTGCTCCTCCGACGGGAGAGCAGCGGCTTCTTCCCCTTCTCGGCTCTCCTCTCGCGGCCGGCGCCGGGAATCACGGCCCAGTTGATCCGGAATCTTCTGCGATGCGGCTCCGGAACCGGGCGCGCGATCCCGGTGTGGTACACGGCGGGAGCCGCCGAAGTCTTGCTTCTCGGGCGTGACGGACGGATCCGGTCGATCCCCGTCCCGTCGTTCGCCTCGCCGCCCGATTCCTCGGAAGCGAACGCGGAACCGGAGGGGACGTTCACTTACCCGGTCCGGGACGCGTTTCTCGGCAAACACGGATTGTCGGTCCTGAGCAACCAGGAAGGAGGCCGTACCCCGCTCGAAAGCGGGGCCTCGCGGGGACGCCACGCCGTGCTCCTTCGCGACGGCCGGCCGAACCGCGTCGTACCGCTCGACCGGGAGGCCCGCGCGCTCCTCGACGTCGACGAGCAGAGTCTCGTCGTGCTTTTCGCAGACGGCGTCGTCTCGCGAGTGAAACTCCCGTGAGAGGCCTCTCCCCGATCCGCTACTTCGCCGTGGTTAGTCCTCCGGCCGCACCGCTCGTCGCGGTGCTCGTGATCCTCGCGGCCGGCGCCGCGGTGCTCGAGATCATCGACCGCGGGTCCTCCGACTGGGTCCTCGCGTCGATCGGCCTCCTCCAGCTCTTCGCTTGCTCGACCGGCTTCGCGCGGCACGCGACCCGCGGCTATTACGATCCCCTCCTCCTCCTCGCCGCTTCCCATCGGCGCCGCGTCGCGCTCGCGCATTTCGCCGTCTCGAGCGCGCCCGGCATCGGCGCCTGGATCGCCGCCGGCGCCGCCCAGGCGATCGCGGCCCGCTCGCCGACGGTTCCCGCGTTCCGGCCGGCGGGGTGGGCCGGCCTCCTTCTCGTCTCCGCAATTCCGTGGGCGGCGGGCATTCGCGTGCCCCGCTTCGTCGCCGGAGCTCTCTGGCTGACATTAACGGCGTCACTGGCCGTTTCCGGAAAGCTCCTGGTTCCCCTCTCGCTCCTTCACTCTCGGCCTTCGTGGGCAGTCGAACACCCCTTTCGCTCACTGGCAGTCGGTCTCGCGTTTCCGGTCGTCCTCCCGTCGCTCGACTGGCCGCCCGCCGTTCTCCTCGGGTTCTCTCTCGTGGGGATTGCGGCGCTCGCCGTGGGAATCGAGATGGTCGCGGCCGCGGAATTCGCGCTCGCAGAGGAGGATGGGTGAAGGAGATCCTCGAGGCCCACGGCGTCGGGAAGAGCTATGGTCGGCGGGCCATCCTCCACGACGTGGACTTTGCCCTTTCCGCAGGTGAGACCGTCGGGTTGATCGGGCCGAACGGCGCCGGCAAGACGACGCTCCTTCGCATCCTGCTCGGACTCGTTCGGCCCTCGCGCGGGCGGGTCGCATCGCTCGCGCCGGACGGCGCGGTCGAGCACTTCGGCGGCGCGCACACGCTCCCGCCGCACGTTCCCGTCCGCACCTGGGTGCGTCTCGTCTCGCGGGGGGAAGCCTCCTGCGACGACCGGCGCCCGATCCGAGATCTGTCGCGCGGCTCCCGGCAGCTGCTGGGCCTCTCGACCGTGCTCGCGAGAAGTCACCTCGCGGCCGTCCTGCTCGACGAGCCGTGGGAAGGACTGGATCCCGACGGCGCGCGGTGGCTTTCCGAAACGCTCCGCCGGCGCAAAGAGCAGGGCTGCTCGTCCCTCGTCTCCTCTCACCGGCTCCACGACCTCGCGGGGCTGTGCGAACGCTACGCGTTTCTCGCCGACGGAAGAATCGTGGTCCGGGGAGCCGGCGAGATCGCGAAGGGTCCGGTCAGTGGAGGCGATCTGCTGCGGGCGTTCGATCGAATCCGGGTTTCGCCGTAATTCCGCCGGCGGACGCTCTTACGATGTGCGGCCGAAGTATCCGTGCAGCTCGCGCAGTGCGCTGCGGTCGATCCATCGTCCGCGGACCGACTCCGTCAAGAGCGCGAGCGCCGCCATTCCCTCGGGGACCATCTGGATCTCATCGATCGAGGGCAGCGCCGCTAAAATCTCCCGCCGCGCCGCGTCGTCTTCTCCCAGGTCGAGCAGCAGGTCCGCCACCACGAGCTGGAGCGCGGCGACGTCGCCCCGCATTCCGATCTCGCTGAACTCGAGCTGTGCGGAGCGATACGCCTCGATCGCCGACGACGGTTGTCCCTTGACCCGCAGCAGGTCGCCGATTCCCCAGTGGACCTTGGCGACCCCGACCCGGTTCTCGAGCCGCCTCCACACGAGAAGAGCGTGACGCGAAGCGTCGAGAGCCTCCTCGGCCTCACCGAGTCCGGCGTGAAGCTGAACGAGGTTGGTCAGAGCCGTGCCGAGGAGCTGATCGTTCCCCATGGCGCGCGCTCCCGCGCGAATCCGGCGGAACGCTTCGATCGCACGCGTAGGCTGGTTGGCCTCCATCAGGACGATCCCCTCGAGGAACCGGCACTTGAGCGCTTCCTCCCGCATCTCGAGCTTCTCGAAGCTCTCGATCAGCAGGGGCACGAGCTCGAGTACCTCGTCGAACTCTCTCTCCTCGACCCTCAAGGCGAGCCGCTGATATGAGAGGCGCGACCAGTCGGCGGCCGAGTTCACCGTGTGTCGAAACCAAGCTTCCGCCCGGTCGAACCAGCGGCGTGCTTCGTCCCGGCGCGACAACAGGCGGCACGCCGTTCCTCCGACGAGAGCCATCTCGCCGAGGAAGAACTCCCGCTCGTCGAGAACCCCCACCGAGCGGCGCGGCTGCTCGAGGAAGCGGTAAAAGAACTCGGCGTCCCGGAGGACCTCGTCGGGCGAGGTCTCCAGCCGGTTCTTGAGCAGCCCGCAGGCGCCGAGGAGCGTTTCCGGCTCCTCCAGGCGGAGCTCCAACGACCTCGATGCACGGGCCTCGATCGGCGTTTCGAGCGCGCGGCGGGCGGCCGCGATGCCCTCCTCCGAAGAGATCGGCTTCACCGGAAAACGAAGGACGCGGCCGGCCATGCTAGGAGCTCTCCTCCAGGCGCTCAGCCAGTTCCGATGCAAGGTCACCTGGTTCCCGGGCAAGCACGCGGCGAAGGGCATCGTCCGTCGGTCCGTTTTCGTGTCTCCAGATCTGATAGGAGCGGGCGTACTGACACGCGGCCACGAGAAGTGACAGCGTCAGGGAGCGCGCGGAGGCCTGCGACAGGCCGGTGCGGCGAACGAAACGATGGAACCACATGGAAAGGTTCTGCTCCGCCTCCCGGGCCTCCGCCTCGCTCAGGCGGTAATGGCTTTCGAGCGCCGAGTGGATGACCGGCAAAGCCCGCCCGAACAGGTCGTCCACTCGATCGTTTCGGATCTGCCTATTCATTGTCGCGAGAGGAGCCTCTCCAGACTAGCCCAACTGAGGCATTTGGGGGGAGCTTTCCCGTGACTCCGGCCGTTGGCGCCCTTTATGTGGGAATCATCCCCTTCACTTTGATCGTGAAAGCCTGCTTGCGCGGACCAGGGACGGGGTGCGATGTCGTCGAAGTCGCCGGGGTCTCCGACGGCTCCGGCCTGCGTTCGGGAGCCCGAACCGGTTGGGTCGTGGCCATTTCTTTCTCCTTTCGCGAATCGGGAAAAGATCGAATCTTTTTCTATTTCATCACAGCTCGTGCAAATGGGTATCGACCAAAGTCGGAGGGGTCGCCGGAGCGGCGAGCTCTTCCATCGGGAAAGAACCACCCGGCTTCACGCGATTAGAATCACACCTTTTGAACTGGAAGCGAGAGGAGCCTCCATGTCTGCATCTCGAACTCTTGCCGCGATTTGCGCCGTACTCGTGGCCGGCTCCGTGATGGGCAGCGGAGAGCCGAAACCGACTCCCCGGCCGGCGCCGAAGCGGTCCCGCGGGGGCGACGTGCTTCCCTTCCGTGCGGTCGAGAAAAATCTGCCGAACGGTCTGAAGGTGATCGTCGTCCCGACCGGGTTTCCCAACATCGTCTCGCTCCAGATCCCGGTTCAGACCGGATCGCGAAACGAGGTCGAGCCGGGCAAGTCCGGCTTCGCGCACTTCTTCGAGCACATGATGTTCCGGGGGACGAAGGCGTACCCGCCCGACAAGTACAACGAGATCATCACGCAGGCGGGCGCGCGGCAGAACGCCTACACCACCGACGACTACACGAACTACCACACGACGTTTGCGAAGGACGACCTGGAGACCGTGCTCAAGATCGAGGCAGACCGCTTCAAGAACCTCGACTATTCCCAGGAGGGATTCAAGACGGAGGCGCGCGCGGTGCTCGGCGAGTACAACAAGAACAGCGCGAATCCGCTCGTCAAGATCGAGGAGGTCCAGCACGACAAGGCCTTCACCACACACACCTACAAACACACGACCATGGGCTTCATCAAAGACATCGAGGACATGCCCAACCAGTTCGATTACTCCAGGACGTTCTTCGATCGCTGGTACCGGCCGGAGAACACCACGGTCATCGTGGCAGGAGACGTCGAGCCGCAACGCGTGATCCCGCTCGTCGAGAAGTACTGGGGAGACTGGAAGCCGGGACGCTACAAGGTGGACATTCCGAAGGAACCGGAGCCGGCAGCCGCCGTGTACGCGCACGTTCCCTGGCCGAGCCCAACGCTGCCCTGGGTGACGATTGCGTTCCATGGTCCGGCGTTCTCCGACAGCACGAAGGATTTCGCGGCCATGGATATGATCATGGACCTCTACTTCGGCGAGACGTCCGACACCTACAAGAGGCTCGTCGAGCAGGAACAGAAGGTGGACGGGTTGTTCACCGACAACCCCGGCAACGTCGACCCCTCCTTGACCACCGTCTCTGCGCGATTGAAGAAGATGGACGACGCGCTCTCCGTCCGCGACGAGCTCCTGAAGACTTTCGCCGAGGCCCGTTCCCGACCGGTCGTCGCGAAGCGGCTCGCGGACGCGAAGTCGAACGCCCGGTACGGCCTCGTGCGCTCGTTCGACAATACCGAGAGGATCGCGGCCACGCTGGCCCGGTACGTGAGCTACCGGCGCTCCTTCGACACGCTGAACAACCTCTTCCGGGTGTACGACTCTCTGACGCCGGAAGACCTTCTCGCGGCCGCACGCCGATATTTCACCGACAACCGGCTCGTCGTGACGACCTTGTCGAAGGAACCCGTGCCGGCGGCCGTCGAGGCGCTGCCCGCTCTCGCGACCTTCGCGCCGAAGACCGCTTCCGCGGAAAAGACCCAGGTTCCGGTCGTTCTCCAGAAGACCGCGCTGCCGCAGATCAACTTCAAGCTGCTGTTCACGGTGGGCTCGGCACACGACCCGGCCGGGAAGGAAGGGCTCGCGGCGCTGACGGCGGCGATGGTGGCCGAAGCGGGCTCGAAGGAGATGAGGATCGACGAGATCAACAAGGCGCTGTATCCGATGGCGGGAAGCTTCACGGCGCAGGTCGACAAGGAGATGACCACCTTCACGGGCGCCATCCACCGCGACAACTGGAAGCCCTTCCTCGACATCGTTCTTCCGCAGCTCTCCGACCCGGGCTTCCGCGAAGAGGACTTCCAGCGGCTGAAGGACAATCAGTTGAACGCGCTGAAAGAGGACCTCCGGTCGAACAACGAAGAGGAGCTCGCCAAGGAGCGCCTGCAGACGAACCTCTTCTCCGGCACGCCGTACGCGCACCCGGCGCTCGGGACGGTCGCAGGCATCCCGGCGATCACGCCCGATGACGTCCGGCATTTTCTCGCCTCCGCGTACTCGCGCGCGAACTTGACGCTGGGTGTCGCCGGCGACCTCCCGGACGAGATGCTGGCGCGTCTGAAGGAAGAGATCTCGAAACTTCCCGAGGGCACGCCATCTGCGACGCCCCGGATCGCGGTGCACAAGCCGTCCGGAATCGAGGTGGAGATCATCGAAAAGGAGACCCGCGCCACGGCGATCTCCTTCGGTCATCCGATCGAGGTGACGCGTTCGCATCCCGATTTCGCCGCGCTCTCCGTGGCCCGAGCGTGGCTCGGAGAGCACCGTTCCTCGGTCTCGCACCTCTACAAACGCATCCGCGAGGTCCGCGGCATGAACTACGGGGACTACGCCTACATCGAGGCCTTTCCCCGCGGGATGTTCCAGTTCTTTCCGGACCCCAACATCGCGCGCCGTTCGCAGATCTTCGAGGTCTGGATCCGCCCGGTCGTGCCCGTCAACGCCCACATGGCGCTGCGCATCGCGGTCGAGGAGCTCGACAAGCTGATCCGGGACGGGATGTCGAAGGAGGACTTCGGGCGCACGCGCGATTACTTGATGAAGAACGTCTACGTCATGACCGCCACGCAGAACCAGCAGCTCGGCTACGCGCTCGATTCCCGCTGGTACGAGATCGGAGAGTTCACCGGATACATGCGCGACCGTTTGGGCAAGCTGACGCTCGACGACGTCAACCGGGCGATCCGGGCACACCTCTCGGCAAAGGACCTCTCGGTCGTGATCGTGACCAAGGACGCGAAAGGGTTGAGAGACAAGCTCGTCTCGGACGCTTTCTCGCCGATCCAGTACGACGCGGAGAAGCCGGCGGACCTGCTCGCAGAGGACAAGGTGATCGGCGCGCGCAAGCTCGGGCCACGGGGCGAGGCGGTGAAGGTTACGCCGGTGGATGAGGTGTTCGCGCGCTGAGGCCGCTTCACCCCCCGTAGGTCCAAGGCGTCATCGCGAGAAGGAGCGGCGCGAAGTCGGGCCGGCGGATCCCTGCCCCGACGACCTCGCAGACGAAGACGTCGTGGTCACCGCGCTCGACCCTCTCCGCGACGCGGGTCTCGATCCAGGCCGGCAGATCGAGGAGGAGCGGCGACCCGGTCATCGGCCCGGGCTCGAAGGAGAGCCCGTGCAGCCGCCCGCTCTCGAACGCCGGGGGTTTGAAGAATCTCTCGGCGATGTCTTTCTGGTCGGCAGCGAGGAAGTTGACGGCGACCGCGCCGCTCTTCGCGACCGCCTCGTGCACCAGGCTGTTAGTCTGAATGCCGATCATCACGAGCGGCGGATGAAAAGAGCATTGAGAGAGCCACGTGAGAGTCGAGGCCGCCGGCGCGCCTCCTTCGATCGCGGTCATGACGGACATCCCGTAGGGAATCCGGCGAAGGACCTGTCGCCTGGCGTCGTCGTCCATCGGTTGACCTCCTTCCTGCCTTGAGTGAACCACACGTCGTCGTCGTGGGAGCGGGATTCGGAGGTCTGAACGCCGTCCGGGCGCTCGCGCGGTCCCCCGTGCGAATCACGGTCGTCGACCGCAGAAACCACCATCTCTTCCAGCCGCTCCTCTACCAGGTCGCGACGGCGGCTCTCTCCCCCGCCGACATCGCCTACCCGGTTCGATCGATTCTTCGCAGAC
Organism: Thermoanaerobaculia bacterium; assembly: GCA_036395335.1. GTDB lineage: Bacteria > Acidobacteriota > Thermoanaerobaculia > UBA5066 > Gp7-AA6 > Gp7-AA6. Next base: position 8,002 of record DASWDK010000256.1, on the reverse strand, counting down.
AGGAGAACGCGGCCGTCCTGCTGGCCGAGGCGGTCTCGGTCGATCGCTCCGCGCGCGAGCTCGTGCTCTCGGACGGAAGCGTCGGCTTCGATTACCTCGTGCTCGCGCCGGGGGCGCGCCACGCCTACTTCGGAAACGACGTCTGGGAAGCGAGCGCTCCGGGCTTGAAGAGCCTCGAGGACGCGCTCGAGATCCGCCGACGGATCCTGCTCGCCTTCGAGCGCGCCGAGCGGGAGACGGATCCGACGCGGCGCCGCGCCCTGCTCACGTTCGTGATCGTCGGCGGAGGACCGACCGGCGTCGAGCTCGCCGGCGCCATCGCGGAGATTTCGCGTAACGTCCTGGTCAGCGACTTTCGTTCGATCGATCCGCGCGAGGCGAAGATCCAGGTGCTCGAAGCGGGACCCCGGATCCTCCCGACCTTCCCGCCCGGCCTCGCCGGGAAGGCGAAGCGGGCGCTCGAAAGGCTCGGGGTCCAGGTCCGCGCCGGGTGTCCCGTTCGCGGCGTCGGCGAAGGCTCGGTGGAGGCGGGCGACAGCTCGATTCCGGCCGGGACGATCCTGTGGGCCGCGGGAGTCCGCGCGTCGCCGCTCGCTCGCACACTCCAAGTCCCGCTCGACGGCGCGGGTCGAGTTCTTGTCGAGCCGGACCTCTCGATTCCCGGCGATCCCCGGATTTTCGGGATCGGCGACGTCGCCTTCCTGCTCTCGCGGAACGGAAAGCCGCTGCCCGGCGTCGCGCCGGTGGCGATTCAACAGGGGCGTCATGTCGCCCGGACCATCGAAAGGGATCTCGCCGGTCGGACTCGGCTGCCGTTCCGATACCACGACAAGGGCAACCTGGCGGTCATCGGCCGGGCCCAGGCGATTGCGGATCTCGGCCGACTCCGGATGTCGGGGTTCGTCGCGTGGCTCGCCTGGTGCTTCATCCACATCCTTTTCCTCATCGGATTCCGCAACCGCGCGCTGGTGCTCTTCGAGTGGGCATGGGCGTACTTCACCGACCAGCGCGGCGCGCGGCTCATCACAGGGCCCATCGACCGACCGCGCGCCTGAACCGCGGCCAAGCGAGCCCCTTGATCGCGCGGGGGGCATGAAAGAATCCTTCGTTCGGTCGCCCGGCGAGAGGAGAAAACCGCCGGACCACTGGAGGGAACCGATGCGCCGCATTCTCCGATTCGTCGTGCCCCGCTTCTTCGGTCTCTCGTCGCTCGCCCTGCTGCTCTCGATCGGCCCGGCGTGTGCCGGGAGTCGCTCGTCGCCTCCCCCTGCCGGAATCCCGCCCGCCGGCGCCGTCGAGACGGCCGTCGGCGTCAAACAGCCCGCGAGCCGTTATTCGTATCCCCCGGCGGCGAAGGGCGACGTCGTCGAGGATTACCACGGAACCCGTGTCGCCGATCCCTACCGTTGGCTCGAAAAGGCCGATGATCCCGCGACCACCGCCTGGGTCGCTGCGGAGAACTCCCTCACCCGGAGCGTGCTCGACCGGCCGGAGCGGGAAACGATCAAGGCCCGGCTGACAGAGCTTTTCGACTACCCGAAAATCAGCATCCCGGAAAAGAAGGGAAACCGATACTTCTTCTTCAAGAACACGGGACTGCAGAATCAGTCCGTTTACTACGTCCAGGAGGGCTTGGACGGTCAGCCGCGGGTCCTGATTGACCCCAACACGATGTCGTCGGACGGTACCGTCGCCGTCACGAACACTTCACCGAACAAGGACGGCCGACTCCTGGGTTACGCCATCTCGCGAAGCGGAAGTGACCGCCAGGAGATCTCCATTCGCGACGTTGCGACCGGAAAAGATCTTCCGGACAAGCTCGTCTGGGTGAAGTTCTCCGGCATCGCCTGGACTCCCGACGCGAAAGGGTTCTTCTACACGCGCTACCCGCAGCCCGGCACCGTTCCCGCCGGAGACGAGCATTACTTCCCCAAGCTCTATTACCACCGGCTCGGCGAAGCGCAGGAGAAGGACGCGATGCTCTTCGAGAAGTCGACCGAGAAGGAGGTCGGCATCGGCGGGTTCGTGTCGTACGATGGTCGCTGGCTCGTCATCCTTCCCGGCAAGGGCGCGAGCGACAAGACCGAGGTCTGGGCGCTCGACTTGAAGAAGCCGGGCGGCCGGCCCGTCCCGGTCTTCACCGGCTTCGAGAACGCGTACGCGGTCGCAGAAGTCGTGGACGGCAGGCTGTACGCGCGTACGGATCGGGACGCCCCTCTCGGACGCGTGATCGCGGTGGATCTCGACCGGCTGTCCCCGGCCAACAAGGACGCTCCCTTCATCGAGCTCGTCCCCCAGGGAAAGGACACGCTCCAGAACGCGTACGTCATCGACCGGAAGCTAGTTCTCCGTCACCTCCGCAACGCGAGCACGGCCCTCGACGTCCATGCCCTCTCGGGGAAGATGGAGAAGGAGATCGCGCTGCCCGGCATCGGCTCGGTGGGTGGCATCTCGGGCGAGGCAGATCAGGAGGAGATGTTTCTGTCCTACAGCTCTTTCACGGAGCCTCCCACCAACTTCCGGTACGACTTTCACAACGGTGACCTCGTCCTGTTCCAGAAAACGGACGTGAAGGTCGATCCGTCGCAGTACGAGACCGAGCAGGTCTGGTATCCCTCGAAGGACGCGACCCGGATTTCGATGTTCCTCGTCCACAAGAAGGGTCTTCCCCGCGATGGCGAGCGGCCGGTCTTCCTCTACGCATACGGCGGCTTCAACATCAGCCAGACCCCTGGCTTCTCGGCGACGCGTTACGTCTTTCTCGAGAAAGGCGGCATCGTGGCCATGCCCAACCTGAGGGGGGGCGGAGAGTACGGCGAGGAATGGCATCGGGCCGGCATGCGGGATAAGAAGCAGAACGTCTTCGACGACTTCATCGCGGCGGCGGAGTGGCTGATCGCGAACCATTACACGAAGCGGGAACGGCTCGCGATCGCGGGAGGCTCGAACGGCGGACTGCTCGTCTCCGCCGCCGAGACTCAGCGGCCGGACCTCTTCGGAGCCGTGGTCTGCCAGGTCCCGGTCGCCGACATGCTGCGATACCAGCGCTTCACTCTCGGCCGCTACTGGATCGCGGAGTACGGCAGCTCCGAGGCGGTCGCGGATTTCCCGTACCTCTTCAAGTACTCGCCGTACCACAACGTGCACGAGGGGGTCTCGTATCCGGCGACGCTCATCACGACGGCCGACACGGACGACCGCGTGGACCCAGGGCACTCGAAAAAGCTGGCGGCCCGCATGCAAGCCGCGCAGAGGGGGGACGAGCCGATCCTGATCCGGATCGAGACGAAGGCGGGGCACGGTGCGGGAAAGCCCACGACCAAGATTCTCGACGAGCAGGCCGACATCTGGACCTTCGTCTTCTGGAAGCTCGGCATGATCTAATCCGGGACACGGAACAGGGACCACGGGACACGTTGCGATGCCGCTGACCCGGCGCGTGCTCCTCTCCGGCGCCGCCACGGGCGCGGCCGCGCTCGCGATGCCGGTCTTTCGCGTCGACGCCATGCGGCGCGCTCGCGAAGCGGGGCGGGAGGTCGCGGGTACACCGTCGGACTCGGTTGCCCCGGACGAGGCGTACTGGTCGCACATCCAGCGGGCGTTCGACGTCGATTCGACGATCGTCAACCTGAACAACGGAGGATGCAGCCCCGCGCCTTCGCACGTGCTCGAGGGGATGATCCGGGATCTCAAGTTCTCCAACGAGATGCCGGTGCACCACATGTGGAACGTGCTGGAACCGCGCATCGAATCGGTGCGCCGGGAGCTCGCGCGCGAGTTCGGCTGCGACCCGGAAGAGATGGCGATCACCCGCAACGCCTCCGAGTCGCTCGAGACCCTGATTTTCGGCCTCGACCTGCAACCCGGCGACGAGGTCGTGGTCACGAACCAGAACTACCCGCGGATGCTCACCAGCTGGGACCAGAGAGTCCGACGCGACCGGATCGTGATCAAGCCCATCTCCTTTCCGGTTCCGCCGCCTTCCGCGGCCGACGTCGTCCGGCGCTTCCGCGAGGCCATCACCCCGCGCACGCGGGTCATCGAGATCACCCACATCACCAACCTGACCGGTCAGATCCTTCCCGTCCGCGACGTCGTCCGCATGGCGCGCGAACGCGGGATCGAGGTCTTCGTCGACGGAGCGCACGCCTTCGCGCACTTCCCTTTCCGGCGCGACGACCTCGAATGCGACTACTACGGAACGAGCCTCCACAAGTGGCTGCTCGCGCCGATCGGGACCGGTTTCCTCTACGTCCGAAAGGAGAAGCAGAAAAGGATCTGGCCGCTCATGGCTGCGCCCGCGAAAATGGACGAGGACGTCCGCAAGTACGAGGAGATCGGGACACATCCCGCCGCCAACCACAACGCGATCGCGGCTGCGCTCGCCTTCCACCGGGAGATCGGCGCCGAGCGCAAGGCAGCGCGCCTGCGATGGCTGCGCGATCGATGGGCCAGACGGCTCCTCGCCGCCGATCGCCGAGTGAGAGTCCTTACGCCTCTGAACGCCACCGAATCGTGCGGCATCGCCCTTCTTCACGTCGAGGGTCTCGACACCGTAAAGCTGCAGGCCCACCTCTGGGAGAAGCACCGGATCATGACGACCCCGATCGTTCACCCCGAGTTCAACGGCTTGCGCGTGACGCCGAACGTCTACACGCGGCCGGACGAAGTGGACGTCTTTGCCGAGAAGGTGGAGGAGGCTCTCCGAAAGGGCCTGGCCTAGCGGGGCCGCCCTTTTTTTTCGGATTCGACGGAACCCGGCTGCCTCCGCGGTGTCTCCAGAGTGTGCAGGAGGTCGTCATGCGCCAACGCGCCGTCCTTTTCACCCTGACCCTCGTTCTCGCGGCCGCTCCGTCTCTCTTCGCCGGTCGGCGGGACGCCTTCGAGCTCTCGGTCATCGTGGATGGCTGCGAGACGCCGGAGTACGAGCATGGGGGGAGGCTCTACGTCGAAGCGCTCAGAGGGCGGAATTTCACCTTGCGGGTCGTGAATCCCACCGGCGAACGCGTCGCCGTCGCGCTCTCCGTCGACGGGCGAAACGTGGTGGACGCGAAGCGGACCGGCGCACTCGAGGCGACCAAGTGGATTCTTTCCCCCGGCCAGAGCCTGGAGATCCCGGGATGGCAGATCTCCGGCGAGACTTCGCGGAAGTTCTTCTTCACGGAGACCGCGCGGTCCTACGCGAAGTGGCTCGGGGATACTCGAAACGTCGGAACGATCGAGGCGGTGTTCTTCCGGGAGAGGCCTCGGGAAGCTTCCGGGACGATCGGGGTCCCCGAGGCGAACGGGCAGCTCCGGGAGGAATCCCGAGGAGACGGGTCCCGGGCGGCGCCGAGAGCCGGCGGGGCAGCCGCAGCTTCGCCCCCCGGGCGGGAGTCCGACCACTTCGCCGCGACGGGAATCGGCGAGAGGGCCCGGTTCCCGGTTCGCTGGATCTCCTTCGACGAGGACCCGGTACCCGTGGCGAAGATCGCGGTGCGCTACGAGTTCCGCCGGGAGCTCGTCCAGCTCGGAGTCCTTCCCCGCGGAGACGATGCACTCTCGGCGCGGGAGAGAGCCCGTGGATTCGAGCCGAGCTACGCGCCGGATCCCCGACCTTGATGGACGAAAGTACAATCGCGACGTTCCCGATCGGACGCCGCGCGTTGGAAACCTCCCTCACCGACCTCTCCGACGAGGAGCTCATCTCTCTGTCGAGAACGGGCGATCCGGAGGCGTTCGGGGAGTTCGTCCGGCGGCACATGCCGGCGGTTCATCGCTGGATGGCGCGGGCGGTGGGAGACGGGGACGCCGACGACATGACGCAGGACGTTTTCCTTCGGGCGTATCGGGGCCTTTCGCGGTTTCGTGCGCAGGCGCCTCCGCGCGCCTGGCTCGCCGCGATCGCCGACAACGCCATCAAGAACAAATACCGTTCGCGCGGTCGCTTCCGGAAGATCTTCGCTCCCGAACCCTCCTCGGACGCGCTGGAGGACCGACCATCCGCGCGCTCCGACCCGGAGGAGGATGCGGGCGTGAGCGAATCCCGCGAGTCCGTTCACGATGCTCTCCGGAAGCTGCCGATCGATTTTCGACTTCCTGTCGTGCTGCGGGACCTCGAAGACTGGAGCTACGAGGAGATCGCGGCCTCGCTCGATCTTCCCCTTGGCACAGTGAAATCGCGCATCGCGAGGGGCCGGGGGCAACTCCGCGTGATCCTCGCCCCGCTCGTCGAAGCGCGGAGGAATTCATGACCGGAAACGGCAACCCGCACCCGGGACGATCCGTCGAGTTTCTCTCTCGCCTCCACGACGGCGAGCTCGAGGCCGGCGAGCGTGCGCGCTTCGAGGCGCACCGCGCGCACTGCGCCGAGTGCCGGCGGGCGGCAATCGAGTTCGAGGACGCAATCTCGCTCTTCCGCTCGGCACGGTCGTCGCCGCCGCGCTCCGACCTCGCCTCCCGGATCCTGCGAAAGGTCCAGTCGACGAACCGCCCGCGAGCGCCTTTTTCGTCCCGATTCGGGATCGATCTCGGATGGGCGGCGCTCCTGGTCACCGCGCTGCTCGTGCTCCTCGTGATGACGCCGATCGTCGGACGACAGCGCGAATACGCGCGGGTGATTCCAATCCGGAGCGTGACCGGGCCGTCCTCCGGACGCGCGAGCGAACTCGTGGCGCCTCCACCGGGGCCGGCCTCGCGACAGCGGGACCTCCGGGAGAACCGCGGAACCGGTCGCCGAGCGGCGCCTCCGGCGCCGAAAGAGAGGGCGGTCCTGCAGGCCGAAAGCGAGGCGCGGAAAGCCGAATCCCCGCATACCGCAGGAGCCGCCCGAGAAACCTCGGAGCTCGACGACCGGAGGGACCGCGGGGCCTCGGCGCCGGCGCCCGAAGCCGCCCGAGCGGGTGGCGCGGAGGAGACGGTGGTCGCGGCTCCGCCCGGCTCCCCGCTGCGGCTTTCCATCCACGAGATCGACGGGTACGGGACGCCTCCCGAGCTCGTCTCCGGCGGGCGACTCGACCTGCCGGTCGACGAACGGGGTCGCGAGTACATCCTTCTGCTCGATTCGCAGGGGATCGTTCGCCGCGTGGTTCCGCAACCAACCGGACGGGCGGAGATGCTTCGGCAGGGGGATGCTTCGACCGCCCTCTTCCGGCTGCGCTTCCAGCCGGGCAATCGGCCGAGACGCCTCCTCGTCCGTTTCGAGTAGCGGCTAGCCCCGGATCGCGAGGACCGCCGACCCGCGGACCTCGCCGCGTTTGACCTTCGCCAGCGCTTCGTTGGCCGCCGGAAGCGGGAATTCCTCGATCCGGGCCTCGACCGGAATTCGAACGGCGAGTTCCAGAAACTCGAGCGCATCGCGGCGCGTGAAGTTCGTCACGCTGCGTACGACGCGCTCCCCGGACAGGAGCTCGTAGCCGAAAGACGGGATCGGGCTCATGTGAATCGCATTGACGGCGAGCGTTCCGCCACGTTCGAGACGCGCGAGCGCGAGCGGGACGATTTCTCCGGCGGGTGCAAAGCTCGCGGCCGCGTCCAGGAGAACCCCCGGGTCGTCTCCCGCGCCGCCCGCCCAGACGGCGCCCATCTCGAGCGCGAGCTCACGATGGCGCGGCTCGCGCGTGAAGGCGAAGACGTCGCATCCCTCGTACCGCGCGACCTGGAGAACCAGATGCGCCGAAGCGCCGAAGCCGAAAAGTCCGAGCTTTCCGCCGGCGCGGACGCCGGAGAGTCGCAGCGTTCGGTAGCCGATGACGCCGGCACAGAGGAGCGGTGCTGCCCGCTTCGGGTCGAGGTTGGGCGGCAGACGGTAGACCGCGCTCTCCGGTGCGGTCATCCGTTCGGCGTAACCGCCGTCCCGGTCGTGGCCCGTGAAGCGGGCAAAGCGGCAGAGGTTCTCCCGGCCCGACCGGCAGAAGCCGCACTGCCCGCACGTCTCGGAGAGCCATCCCACGCCGACGAGGTCGCCCGGTCGGATTCCCGCGACTTCAGATCCGCACTCCCGCACTCTTCCCACGACCTGGTG
>DASWDK010000255.1:0-4739 GCA_036395335.1 Thermoanaerobaculia bacterium | reverse complement strand
GAGAATTCGACCCCCATCCATGATCGCCACGCGATCACACAGGTAGTTCGCTTCGTCCATGGCGTGCGTCGTCAAGACGATCGCCAGGCTGGCGTCGCGCGCCTTCAGCTGCCCCAGCATCTCCCAGGCCGCGCGGCGGCTCTGGGGATCGAGCCCGGTTGTCGGCTCGTCCAAGAAAAGGATGTGAGGCGAGTGAAGGACCCCGCGCGCGATCTCGAGCCGGCGGCGCATGCCTCCGGAAAGGGTCTTGGTGATCTGCTTCCTCTTGTCCCAAAGGCCGACCTGTGTGAGGCGCCGCTCGATCCTCTCGGAGAGGTTTCGGCCCCAGAGGCCGTACATCTTTCCATGCACGGAGAGGTTCTCGCGGACGGTCAGGTTCTCGTCCGTCGTCTCGGCCTGCGAAACGGTTCCGATCGACGCGCGGACCTTCCCCTTCTCGCGAACGATGTCGTAGCCGGCGACGCGCGCCTTGCCGGACGTCGGAGGCAGCAGGGTCGTGAGCATCCGCACGAGCGTGGTCTTTCCCGCGCCATTCGGGCCGAGCAGGCCGTAAGTCTCCCCCGGTCGCACCTCGAACGTGACGGCGTCGTCCGCGACCGTGTCGCCGAACTTCCGGGTGAGCTTCTCCGCCTGGATCGGGTTGGTGGTCATCGGGCGGGCGGCGCGCCGGCGGCTAGCGCGCGAATGGCGGGAGTCGCGGCGGGATCAATTCGTGCCCGCCTCGACCACGAACGTCTGCCCGGAGACGACGGGCAGCCCTTCGGGGACCAGTCGGACGGAGAAGGTGCGGAGGTCGCGACTCTGCAGCCCCCAATTGCGGCGCGTCGCGAACTCCGAGCGGGGTCGGATCGATACGACGCGCGCGTGCGCGCGGGAATCCGGGCGCGCCTGCGGCCAGATCTCCACGCTCTTTCCGAGGGAAAACGCGGAGAGACGCTCTTCGGGCACTTCGACGCGCAGCCGCGGAGCCTCGAGTTGCAGGGTGACGATCGGCTCGCCCGCCGCCACCCACTCGCCCATTCGGTGGTGGCGCGTGAGCACGACACCGGCCGACTGCGCGACGAGAGCGCCTTCCTTTTCGAAGTGCTTCACCTTTCCGAGCCGCACTTGGAGCGCTTCTTCTTCGGCGCTGATCTGACCTTTCTCCGCTTCCCGCGCGCGGATCGCGGCCGCGGTGCCCTGGCGCCGGTGCTGCACGGTCTCGAGATCCGCGGTGGGCGCGATCCCTTCGTGGACGAGCCGCGCGATCCTCTTTTCTTCGCTCGCGATCTGAGCGAGCTCCGCCTGAAGTCGCGCGACCTCTTCCCGTCGGGTCTTTTCCCGCGCCCGGCTCTGCGCCATCTGACGTTCGAAGTCGGAGGCGTCTTCGGCGAGGCCGGGCTCTTCGATCCGCGTGACGATCTGGCCGGCGCGCACGGGCTCGCCTTCGTCGGGAACCGGGCTGACCAGACGGCCGCTGCGCGAGAACGAGAGCGCGAGACTCTGCTCCTCCGCGATGGCCAGGAGCCGGACAGCGTGCCCCGTGTCGTCTTCCCGGCGCGCGAGCGCGCCGTAACCCCAGGTACCCGCCACAGCGATCGCGATCGCCACGCCCACCCACATGGCTTTCTTCATTGGCGAAAAACCGGTCAGGGCAGATCTTAACGCCGATTCCGGGTGTCCCGATTGGAGGACAGGCCGGCGGACTCAACCGTTCGGCCGTGCAGAACCTCCCGGCGCGCCGCTCTCTCGGGTATCGCTCTTGCTTTCTCAAGTCCTTTTCGACGAGGAGTGTCCAAGTTGGCCGGTGAAGAGTCGAACGTCTCGAAAGCGCCCGAGCGGGCGCGGCTCGTCCTTCTGATCGAGGACGACGGAAGCTACCGCTGGGTCATCCGCCGACTCCTGGAGAACGCCTTCGGCGATGACGTTTCCGTCGAAGAATTCGCGTCGGGAGAAGCCGCGCTCGAGCGCGCGGCGTCCGATCCTCCGCCCGACCTCGTCCTTCTCGACCTCAGCCTCCCCGGCTTGGATGGCTTCGAGGTACTCCGCCGTCTGCGAGACAAGGAGCGCACACAGAAAGTGCCGGTTATCGTCGTGACCAGCTCGCAGGAGGAAAAGGACGTTCAGCGCGCCTACGAGTGCGGCGCAAACTCCTTCGTGTCCAAGTCCGATTCGCCGGAGAGAACCCTCCAGCGGCTGCGGCTCCTTCCGATCTACTGGCTGGAGCTCAACCGGCTGCCGGACGAGAGCTCGGCTTCGAGACGGTCGAGGAACTCCTCCGCGGGTCCCTGAAGTACGAGATCGAAGCGCGGCGTCGCGTCGGTCGGCTCGGGATTGATCTCGATCGTCAACGCTCCCCGGTTGCGCGCCTCGTCGGCGAGCCCGGCAGCGGGATAGACAACCGCGGAAGTCCCGACGACGAGACAGACGTCGCAGTCGAGCGCGGTGATCGCTCGTGCACTCACCCGCGGATCGATCGGCTCACCGAACCACACGACGCCGGGCCGCGCGAGGCCGCCGCAGTGCGGACAGCGGGGCGGCAGCTCGACGAAAGGAACGGTTTCGTCGCACCATCGCTCGGGCGATCCCGCGCACCGGTCCCAGCACGACAGCTCCCAGAGCGAGCCGTGGAATCGCACGACGTTCCGCGTCCCCGCCCGCTCGTGCAGGCCGTCCACGTTCTGCGTGATCAGCGTGAATTGCGGGTAGCGGCGGCTCCAGGCGGCGAGCACCTCGTGCGCGCGGTTGGGACGACAGCCGGCGACCAACCGACGCCGCCACTCGTACCAATTCCAGACCAGGCGCGGATCGCGCGCGAACGCTTCCGGGGTTGCGAGCTCTTCGACGCTGAAATTCGACCACAGTCCGTCGGCGCCGCGGAACGTCGGCACGCCGCTCGCCGCGGAGACGCCGGCGCCGGTGACGACCGCGACGCGGGAGGCGTTTCGGAGCCGTTCGGCCGCACGATGAAGGCCGGAGTCCAAGCCTCGCTCAGTCGCAGTAACGCTGGAGCGTCTCGAGGAGGGTCTCGACGGGGATCGGCTTCTGAACGTAGCCGTCTGCCTCGAGCCACGCCGCGTGCCGATGGCTGTCGTTCATTCCCGACACGACCACGACGGGGATCCGTGAGAGCTCCGAGTCCTGACGCTGCACGTACCGGAACTCCCAACCGGTCATGATCGGCATCATCAGGTCGAGCAGGATGACCGCCGGCCGCGAACCCCCACGCAGACGGCCGAGGGCTTCGAGGCCGTGTCGCGCGCACTCGACAACGTAGCCCTCGGCCTGCAGGAACGAAGCGAGAGAGCCGAGGAGATCCGGATCGTCTTCGACGACGAGCACCTGGCGGCTCATTTCAGGCCTTTGATTTTCGCCCAGGTTGCCTCCCGCCGGCAGAGACACCCTTCCTTCTGTCCGGTCCGCATTCCTGGGAGACACGGGTGCAAGACGACTGCCTTGTCCCCGCCGGGGGACGCCGGATAGAGGGTCTCGTCAGAGACGCGGGTGACGTGTCAAATCCCCCGGGTCCGCGACGAAGCACGATCGCCGGCTGCACCTCCTTCTCCGCAAAGGGGTAAGCCGATGCGACGGCGATCGGGATCTTGAGAATCGCGGATGGTGCCCGCGCAAATGCAGGAAATCCCCAACCGTTCATCCCCGCCATCACCAGGTCGAGGTAGATTGCGGCCAGATTCTTTCGCTCAGGACGAGTGACGATCTCCGGGCCGGCGTGTGCCCGCCCTGCGATGGCTCGCTTGTGGCGACGAGGGTGCCGCGCACCCAGAGGAGGACTCCATGAAACGCTGGTTCCGACTCATCCCGCTCTCGCTTCTCGCCCTGATCTCCTTCGCCCCTTCCGCCTCACGCGCGCAGACCGCGAAAGAGCCGCCGCGCGCGCTCGTCACGATTTATCGCATCGCGCCCGGCAAGCATCTGGATTTCCTGAAGTGGCTGGCCGAATCCGAAGCGATCGCCAAGGAAGCTGGCATGCCGGCCGGCCAGATCTATGCGCACACCGACGGCGACAGCTGGGACTATTTAAACGTCGGTCCCGACCTCACCAAAGAGCAGCAGGCCAAGGTCGACGAGGTCACCAAGAAGCACGGCCGGAAAACCGGCTTCGCGGCGAGCCTCGAGTTCCGCAGTTTCGTCGCCTCTCACACCGATACGTTCGTCGTCGGACCGGTGAGCGCAGCAGACCTGGTGGCCATGGCGAAGTAGAGATTCCCCAGCACTCCGCGGGTCGATCGAAGGAGTCGGGCGAATCGCCCGACTCTTTTTTTCTTTGGACGACCGACCAATCTCCTACGACCACAGTCCAATTTTTTTTGGGCGGCTCGAGTGCTACGTTGACGTCACACAAAAAAGAGATGCAGAGGCGCAACCGCTGAGCGGCAGGCGGGTGTCTCGTAAGCGAGTCGCCGCTGGCGCGAAAGGGCAGAAGAAATGAATTCCGTTTTCCGGTCTTCCAGCAGAGTGTTCAAGCCGGCAACGTTTCTCTTCGCCGCGTTGGGCTTGCTTCTCGCGGCAACGCGGTTCGCCTGCGCAGACAACGGCAATTCTCCGGGGCACGGAGACCCGCACATCTTCCGAGTCGTCGACAAGCACGGCAAATTCGTCGGGTACTCGCTCACGGACAACCTCGTCACCCGCGAGATCAACGGCGTCTGGGTGACGTTCTACGTCCATCCGGGGATCGGCATCTTCGATTCGCGTGCCATCTACGTGCACTATCTGACGACGGACTGCACCGGCACTCG
>DASWDK010000254.1:0-7273 GCA_036395335.1 Thermoanaerobaculia bacterium | reverse complement strand
TAGTCCGCGGTCAGCTGGATTCCGTTCACGCGCTGGTACACCGGGACCTGCACCACCCAGTAAGCCGCGATCCCGCCGGGCAACCCGACGCGAACGCCGAGGAGCGTCCGCAGCGGCTTCACGGAAGTCGGAAGTCTACTTCGCCTTCTTCTTCGCCGCGAAGCCGCGGACGTCGTTCTTGACCAGACTTTCAATCTGCTCCTTCGTCAGCTTCTTGCCGAACGGGGGCATGTCTTCGCCGCCGTTATTGACCTGTTTGATGAGATCCGCGTCGCTCTTCTCGGCCTGCCACTCGGGATCGGTCATGTCCTGCGCCATGAGCTGTTTCCCTTTCGGCGTGTTCGCGGTGCCGTCCACGCCGTGGCACTTCGCGCAGTACTCCTTGAAGAGCGCCGACGGATGGTCTTCGGTCGCGTAGAGGACGAGGCCGAAGGACGCGAGACCGCCGAAGATGAGTGCCGAAAGGAGCCGCGTACTTTTCATCCCTTTCTCGCTTTCTCCAGATCCCGGAGCAGGTGCTCCGGCTCCCACATCTGCCCATAGTAGATGTTCGCGAGCCGGCCGGCCGGATCCACGACCGCCGCGGTCTGGGCATGAACGATCTGCCCCTTGTCCGGGTAGTAGATCATCCCGAAGCTCGTCGCGACTTTCGCCACTTCCTTCGGATCCCCGGTCAGGAACTTCCAGCGGGCCGGCTCCGCGCCGAGATGCTTCGCGTAGTCCGCGAGGACCTTCGGCGTGTCGTGGTCGGGATCGACGGTGATCGTCAGGAGCCGGCCGAACCCCTTCTCCTTCAACATCGCGTCGAGCTTCGCGAACTTGGTTGCGGTCATCGGACAGGCGGTCGCGATCGGGCAACGCGTGTAGAGAAAGGTCACCGCAACCGGCTCTCCGCGCATCTGCGAGAGCCGGACCGTCCGACCGGTCTGATCGGTCAGCGCGAAGTCGGGAATCGTGTCTCCGACGGCGACGCCGCGGTTCGGCTCGGGCGTGACGACCGCTGACGCGGAGGGAGCTGCGGGTGCGGAAGTCGGCGCGAACCCTTTGGTCAGGATCTGCTCGAGCCAGAAGTTTTCGCCGTCGACGACGAGACGGGCCTCGAGCCGGTCGCCCGGATGGAGGATCTCGAACACCTGCGGGTCGTCATGGACTGGAAAGCTCATCGTCATCGCATCCATGAGACCGGGGACGGCCTCGTGGTCGACTGTGACTTCCCGCTTCGACGCGTCGACCTGCCGCACGACCCCGCGAAACGGGTAGCGGCGGGCGGAGGCGGCAGAAGCGGACGGCGTCGCGGCGACGGCCGATGACGGCGCAGTCGTGCCGCGCTTCGCGCAGCCGGCGGACGCGAGCAGCGCAAGTGTGACGAGGAGTGCGGCGAACGGCGATCTCACGACGCTCTCTAATACGGCCGGCGCGGCCGCCTATTTCCGGCTTAAGAAACCTCGAAGGTGAGAGACGCCCAGAGGCTTTCCCAGTCGGCGCCGGATTCCGCGGGGGCCGGGATCATGTGCACCGCCTTCACGAGCCAGACGCCGGACCGCGGAAGGTCGAATCGGACGCGCCCCGACCCGTCGCTCCGCGCCGAGAGACGCTTCTCCGGGTCGTCGCGGTTCAAGGCGAAGACGAGCGCGCCGGCGAGCGGTTTGCCTTCGTAGAGAAGGCGCACGGGGATCACCGCGGGGGACGCGACCGTCTTCGGACTTTTTTCGGCGACGAGCTCCAGCCGCAGTCCGAGAACGCGATCGAAGCCGGCGGTTCCGGCGCCGCCCGCGTCGAGGAGCGTTTTGGCGCAGCGCGAATAGATTTCCTTCGATGGCTTTCCCGAGTCGCCGCGCTGTGCGCGAACCACGCTGACTTTCTCGAGCCCCTCCTCTTTCAGGTATTGCTCGAACTTCTCCGCGGGCAGGTCGATGCGCGAAGGGCTGCTGCGATAACCGACGACGAGAAATCCGGCTTCGGGTACGCGCGCGACGCCCGCCGGATCGCGGCCGGAAACTCCTTCGACTGGCTTCTCGGCGCCCGATGGAGAGACCAGGACGAACTTCACGATCTTGTCGCTCATTCGAGGGACCGGGTCGCCCCGGAAGCCCTGGCCGACGCGGAGCCCGAGCCCGACGAGCGAGCCGACCTCCGGACGAAAAGTCGTCGGCTCGATCCAGAAGTCGTGCGCGAGGAGCGGCGCCGCGACCGCGAAAGTGCAGGCTGCGATGAGCCTTCTCATGGGGTCAGGTCTCCACTTGCCACATCGAGGGTCAGGTTGCCACCTCGCCGAGAAACGACGCCAGTCGCTTCGGATCCAGGTTCCCCCCGCTCCAGATGACCCCGACGCGCCTGCCCGAAAAATCTGCCTTCCGGTGACGCACCGCCGCCGCGGCGGCGATCCCGGACGGCTCGACCAGAGTCTTCATGCGCTCCAGAGTCCAGGAGAGCGTCTCGATCATCTCGTCGTCGGATACGAGCAGAACGCGCGAGACGGTTTTCTGGATGATCGGAAAAGTCAGCCGCCCGACGCAAGCGACCTGCAGCCCGTCCGCGATCGTGCGCGGCACCGGGATCGTCACCCGCTCCCCCTTTTCGACTGACTGCGCGACGTCGTCCGCGGTCTCCGGCTCGACCCCGTAAACGGTGATCCCGGGCCGGAGGTGCTTTGCCGCGGTCGCCGAGCCCGCGATCAGCCCGCCCCCCGAGACGGGCACCAACAGATCGTCGAGATCCGAAACCTCTTCGAGAAGCTCCACCGTTGCCGTGCCCGCGCCCGCCATGACGAGCGGATCGTCGAAGGGCGGAACCAGGAGCGCGCCGCGCTCGCGGACGAGCCGCTTGCCGATCTCCTCGCGGTCGCCGGCATACCGGTCGTACTGGATGATTTCCGCGCCGTACGCGCGGGTCGCGGCAAGCTTCGCGACGGGGGCGTCGTTCGGCATCACGAGCGTCGCCTTCACGCCCAGGAGCCTCGAGACGAGCGCGACGGCCTGCGCGTGATTGCCGGAGGAGTAGGCGACGACCTCCGGGAAGCTCCGCTCTTCCTGCTCCGCGCGGATCTTGTTGTACGCACCGCGAAACTTGAAGGCGCCGGCGCGTTGGAGGTTCTCCGCCTTGAAGAAGACGGTCGCGCCCGCTGCCTCGTCGAACTGCCGCGAGTGAAAGACGGGCGTGCGGTGCGCGACGCCGTCGATGCGCCGGCGCGCTTCCTCGATGTCTGCCCAGGCGAGCGTCAAGCCGGCGCCGCGACCGCCTCTGCCGCGGTCGCCTCTTTCCACTCCCCGATCGCCGCCAGCGCGCGATCCACCATCTGCTGTCGGCGCACCGCCTTGTCGCGGACGGGCGAGTGCGACGTGTCCTCGATCAACCCGAACGTCACGTTCATCGGCTCGAAGGTCTTCGTCGCCGGTCGCTCGGAGCAGTGGCGCGCGAGCGAACCGATGGCGGTCGTGTAGGGAACGGGAACGGGCTCTCGCCCCTCGAGGAGCTGCGCGATCGTGATGCCGACCGCGAGCCCGGTCGCGGCGCTCTCGACGTATCCCTCGACGCCGGTGATCTGCCCGGCGAAGAAGATGCGCGGCTCGCGGCGCATCCGCCAGAACCGGTCGAGGTGCGCCGGCGCGTGAATGTACGTGTTGCGGTGGAGCATCCCGTACCGCACGAACGCCGCGTTCTCGAGTCCCGGGATCTTCCGGAAGACGCGCTGCTGTTCGGCGACCTTCAACTTCGTCTGGAAACCGACGAGGTTGTAATGCTCCTTGGCGAGGTCGTCCTGCCGGAGCTGCACGACCGCGTGCGGGATCCGGCCGGTGCGAGGATCAGGAAGACCCATCGGCTTCATGGGGCCGTGGCGAAGGGTTTCGATGCCGCGTTCCGCCATCACCTCGATCGGCAGACAACCCTCGAAATAGATCCCCTTCTCGAAGTCCTTGACCGGCACGATCTCGGCAGAAAGAAGATCTGCCACGAATTCCTCGTACCCCTCCTTCGTCAGCCGGCAATTCCAGTAGTCCTCGCCGGAACCCTTCCCATAGCGGGACAGCGGGTACATCTTCGAGAAGTCGAGAGACGACGCTGCGACGATCGGAGCCATCGAATCGTAGAAGTAGAGGTCCTCGGTGCCGAGGAGCTCTCCGATGGCGCGATCGAGCGCTTCGGACGTGAGCGGCCCCGTCGCGAGGACCGCATAACAAGCAGACGGAATTTTCTTGACCTCTTCCCGCACCAGCTCGATCTCTCGACGCGACGCGATCGCCTCGCTGACGAGCCGCGAGAACTCGTCGCGGTCCATCGCGAGCGCGTCGCCCGCCGGGACCGCCGCTGCCCGGGCGCAGCGGATGACCAGCGAGTCGAGAAGCTCCATCTCGCGCTTCAGGAGGCCGACGGCGTTTCGCGGGTTGTCCGAGCGGAAGGAGTTGGAGCAGACGAGCTCGGCGCAGCGCTCGGTTTGGTGCGCGGCGGTCTTCACCTTCGGCCGCATCTCGAAGAGACGGGCCCTGTGGCCCCGCCGCGCGAGCTGCCAGGCGCACTCGGAGCCCGCCAGCCCCGCACCGACGATCGTGACGGCTGGTCTCGTCAAGGCGGCGATTCTATCGGCCGCCCGCCGAGCGCGACTTCCGCAGCGCGATCGGAATCACGAAGCGGATCGACGTCAGCCGCGCGGAGAAGGCCGCGATCTTGTTGTCCACCAGACCGCACGCCAGCCCCGCCTTCTGGACGTCCGTCCAAGAGTAGGGAAACGAGAGCTCCTCGAGGAACGGCTTCTTCGGAAAGACGACCCACAGCGACCCGGCGGCGGCGAGCCGCTTCTCGAGGTCCCGGAAGAACGCGGTGAGCGAGCCTTCGGCAGGCACCTCCGCCATCAGCCAGTCCTGCGGCCCCGTCGGCCACTTCTCGACGCGGTCGACCAGAGGCCCGAAGGTCTCGCGGAGTGTCCGCCGGAACTCCATGGATTCACCGCGCGCGTACGCGGGGCGGTCGCCGCCGGGAAGCGAGAATTTCTCCCAGGGAGTTTTCATGAAAAGCTAAAAGCTACCAGCGAATCGGTACGTGGCAACCTGACCCCCAATGTGGCAAGTGGAGACCTGACCCCAAATTGTTTCGCGAAGACCTCTACCCCGACGAATACTTCGAGCAGCTGCATCGAGTCACGCCCTTCGCCGCGCCGAAGCGGAAGTGGCTCGAGCGCGACCGCGACATCCTGGAACTCGCGGAGCCGTCTCCCGACAAGACGGTCCTCGACCTCGGAAGCGCGCTCGGAGACGTCTGCTTCCTCCTGGCGCCGCGCGTGAAGGAGGCGATCGGCGTGGACGCTTCGCCGCGGGCGCTCGAGCTCGCACAAGCGCGGGCGCGGGAGCGCGGCCTCGCGAACGTCCGTTTCGTCGCCGGTGACGTGGCCAACCTCCCGGGAATCCGCGACGCGTCGATCGACGTCGCCGGCGCGTTCGATCTCCTCGAGCACGTCGACGACGAGACCGTTCGCCGGATGCTCCGGTCGCTCGCGCGCGTCTTGAAGCCGGCCGGGGTGTTCGTCGCGTATACGCCCAACCGCGAACATTACGTCGAGCGATTGAAGGCGCGGAACCTGGTCCTGAAGCAGTTTCCCGAGCACATCGCGGTGCGGCGGCCGCGCGAGATCCGGCGGCTGCTCGAGGGCGAGGGCTGGCGGGTCCGATCGCTCCGCTACTCGGCGGTGCCTTTTCCCTTCGTTCGATGGATCGAGCGGGCGCTCTCGCGGATGCCGCTCGTGGGACCCTTTTTTCGATACCGCATCCTCCTCCGGGCGGTTCCGATTCGGAGTCGCTCATGAAGAGCGCGGGTTTAGACTGAGAAGTTCCATGCGCGCATCCGTCGTCATCCCCTGCCGAAACGCGGAGCGCACCGTCGCCGACTCGGTCCGCTCCGCTCTCGATCAGACCGAGCCGCCGCTGGAAGTCCTTGTCGTGGACGACGCCTCGACAGACGCTTCTGCCAACGTCGCGCAACGTGCCGGCGCGCGTGTGATCCAGAACAGCGGCCGCCGAAACGCGGGTGGCGCCCGCAACGCCGGGATCGCCGCCGCGAGAGGAGGTGCCTTCGCGTTCCTCGACGCCGACGCGATCGCGCCGCGAGACTGGTTGGAAAGCACGCGCAAAGCCTTCGAGATCGACCGCGGGATCGTCGCGGTCGGCGGCCGCATCGCGAACGGCCGGCCGGGGCGTTGGGGCGAGCTCGACTGGTTTCTGAACCATTCGGAGTGGATCCGGGCGGGACGTCCCGGTCCCCGTAAGAACATCCCGACGATGGGGATCGTGTACCGCCGCGACGCGGTCGGCGACACGCGCTTTCCGGAGACGAACTCCGGAGAGGACACCGCGTTTGCTCTCGCGGTCCTCGCGCGCGGAGGAAAGCTCTGGTACGAGCCGGGCATCGTTCTGACTCACCGCCACGAACGGCTGGACGCCGAGGCGTTCCGCGAGAAGCAGGTCGCCTGCGGGCGCACGATCTATCGGACGCGAGCTCGACTCGATCGGCCGGGGCGTGTTCTCGTGAAGTGGCCGGCGCTGCTCTTTCTCTTTCCGCACCTCTGGTTGACGATTGTGCGGATGGTCCGCGCCGGTTACGCCCGACGGGTTCCGGCGCTCTTCCCGTGGCTCGTGGCTGGAGAAGTATACAGGATCCGGGGATTCTTCGAAGCGCGACGCGAGACGGGCGAGGCGAGCGCCCTCGCTCCGGCCATATGAGCGTCCGTCGCCTTCGGCAGGGAGTCGCGCTCGCCCGTGACTGGATCGCGCCGGGTCCGGCGCTCGCACAGTGGACGCACTTCGTGACCTCGGTCTGCAACGCGCGATGCGCGCACTGCTTCTACCCGATCAATGCGGGAAAGAACGAGCTCACGCTCGAAGAGATCGAGCGATTCCTCGATACGCTGCCGCCGATCCGGTTGCTCCTGGTCTCGGGAGGAGAGCCGTTCCTCCGGCGCGACCTGCCGGAGGTCGTGCGCGCCTACTTTGAGCGGTGCGGCGTCTTCAACGTCGGTATCCCGACGAACGGTTTCGCGGCGGGCGAGATCGCCGCGATGGCGGAGCGGATCTGCTCGTTCTCGCCCGAGCTCTCGCTCGGCGTGTCGGTCTCGATCGACGGATTCCGGGAATTCCACGACCGAGTGCGGGCCGTGCCCGGACTCTACGACCGAGCGCTCCAGAGCCTCGAGTCGCTCCTCGACCTGGCGGGGCGCACGCCGAACCTGACCGTCGGCGTCACGACGGTCTTCATGCGCGACAACCAGGCGGAGCTGGACGAGTTCTGC
>DASWDK010000253.1:0-4502 GCA_036395335.1 Thermoanaerobaculia bacterium | reverse complement strand
GACCACGCTTCGCGGGATCGGTCCGGCCTACGAGTCGGTCGCTTCGCGAAAGGCGGTGCGCGTGGTGGACCTCGCGCGTCCGGCAACGCTCGCCGAGAGGGTGACCGCGCTCGGGGCGGAAATCGGAAAAGTCCTCCTCGCGCTCGGCGTCGCCGAGGTACCGCCGGCCGAATCCGTCATCGAGTCACTGCTTCGCGCAGGAGAAAGGCTTCGCCTGTACGTCGCCGACACCGGCCGGCACCTGCGCAATCATCTGGCGTCGGGCGGGAATCTCCTCGCCGAGGGGGCGCATGGCGCGATGCTCGATCTGTCCGCCGGAACTTTTCCCTACGTGACGTCCTCCTGCTGCACCGCGGCCGGGGTTGCGGCGGGACTCCAGATCTCGCCGCGTTCTCTGGACGCGTCGGTCGTCGTCGTGAAGGCCTATTCGACACGCGTGGGAGGGGGTCCGTTCCCGACCGAGCTTCTCGACGCGACCGGCGAATATCTGCGAACGCGCGGAAACGAGTTCGGGACTTCGACCGGGAGGCCGCGGCGGACCGGATGGTTCGACGCCGTCGCGGCGCGGACGGCCGTCGAGCTATCCGGCGCGGACGCCGTCGCGATCACCAAGCTCGACGTGCTGGACGACCTCGAGGAGATTCCGGTGTGCGTTTCGT
Source organism: Thermoanaerobaculia bacterium (assembly GCA_036395335.1). GTDB lineage: Bacteria > Acidobacteriota > Thermoanaerobaculia > UBA5066 > Gp7-AA6 > Gp7-AA6. The sequence goes on along the minus strand of DASWDK010000253.1, from coordinate 3,843 downwards.
ACACGTTGGACGGCCGCGAGATTTCCGACGTCCCGGCGCTCGTGGAGGACGTCGCGCGCGTCCGGCCCAAGATGGAAACGCTGCCCGGCTGGAAATCGAAGACGACGGCCGTCACGCGATACCCCGACCTTCCCGCCGCGGCGAAGCGCTACGTCCGCTTTCTCGAAGAGCGCTGCGGTGCGCCGGCGTGTCTGATTTCGACCGGGCCGCGGCGAGAAGAAACGATCTGGCGCGAAGAACAGGAGTTCGTGAGAGAGCTTCCCGCTGTGCGCGGGCGATAGCGTCCGTATACTTCGACCTCTCCGATGTTGGCGTCGGCGTAAGACTTCTCGCAAAGGAGGACTCGATGAGAGCAGGAAACGTCCTGGCGTTTGCCGCGTCGTTTGTGCTGGCGGCGGCCGTTCTGGCGCAGGGACCCGGAGAGGCGAAGGCGAAGACCGCTCCGAAGGCGGGAGCAGGCGAACCCGTCTTCATGCCGGCTGCCGACCTGAAGTGGGTCGACCTCGACCCCGCCGGCGCTCCGGGAGTCAAGGTCGCGGATCTGTGGGGCGATCACACGAAGGGCGCCTACGGGGCGATCTTCAAGCTTCCGGCGGGATTCGTGGCTCCTCTCCACACGCACACCCACGCGATAAAGCTCGTGATCGTGTCGGGCACGTATATTCAAGCCCCGGAGGGTAAACCCGAATTCCGGCTGGGGCCCGGTTCTTATTTGATGCAGCCCGGCGGGAACTACCGACACACGACGAGCTGCGACACGGCCTCGGAGTGCGTGTTCCTCGCCCAGAGCAGCGGCAAGTTCGACCTCAAGCCGGTGGAGGCGGGGAAGGCGCCCGCGAAGAAGTAGGGAGTCCGGGGGAGGACGTCTGGCGGGTCGCGAAGATTCACGCGGCAGAGACGAGACAGAGTCCCGCGGCGGTCGTCGGCGCCACTCGGGCAGACCTGCCGGGAGCGAAGAAGAGCCAGGTTTTCAAGGTTCGGCCTTCCGGTGCGGCAAACCAGCGCGGGGCATCGCGGGCTCGGGGTCTTCTTGACATCGTGCGGCATCCCCGCCCCGGGGGCGACGGCGTCCGGATACTTCGACCTCTCCGATGATAGCCTCGGCGCAAGACTTCTCGCGAAGGAGGACTCGATGAGAGCAAGAAACGTTCTGGTGTTTGCCGCGTCCTTTGTGCTGGCGGCAGCCGTTCTGGCGCAGGGATCCGGAGAGGCGAAGGCGAAGACCGCTCCGAAGGCGAGTGCAAGCCAACCCGTGTTTATGCCGGCCAACGACCTGAAGTGGACTGACCTCGACCCCAAAGGCGCTCCGGGGGTAAAGATCGCGGATGTGTGGGGGAATCATACGAAGGGCGCCTACGGCGCGTTCATCAAGTTCCCGGCGGGATTTGCGGCTCCGCTCCATACGCACACCAACGCCATGAAGCTCGTGATCGTGTCGGGCATGTTCATTCAGGGGCCGGAAGGAAAGCCCGAAGTCCGGCTGGGGCCCGGTTCTTATTTGGCGCAGCCCGGCGGGAACTACCGGCATACGACGAGCTGCGACAGCGCCTCGGAATGCGTGTTCTTTGCCCAGAGCAACGGAAAATTCGACCTCAAACCTGCGGCTGCGGGGAAGGCGGGGGCAAAGAAGTAGCGAGACGGGCCGTTAGCTCAGTTGGTAGAGCATTGGCCTTTTAAGCCAGTGGTCCTGGGTTCGAGTCCCAGACGGCCCACCAGACTCTCTGCACTCTTCCTTCCTTGAACGCTCTCTCGTCTGTCTGTAGCTTGGGCCCCTCAACAACAACGTAAAGGGCGATAAACGGCACGCCGCCGGTTAGCGGACTCGCTGCAGTCAGCCGCCAACCGATCTTCCCCAAGGTTTGCCGCACACGCTCAAAAGCGAGGCACTGCTTTCTCGGGTTTCGGCGTGTGCGTCGGCTTGGGCGTGTGCTTCTTCGTCGGAGACTCGACTGGCGTCGGGGTCGGCGTCTCTTGGGGCGTCTCGGTCACAGTCGGCGTCACCTCCGGCGTCTCGGTCGCAGTCGGAGTCTGAGTCGAGGTGGCCGTCTCCGTCGGTGTGTCGGTCGGAGTCTCCGTTGGAGTCGAAGTCGGTGTATCGGTTGGCGTCGACGTCGGCGTATCCGTCGCCGTATGAGTCGGAGTTGACGTCGGCGTATCGGTCGGCGTCGACGTTGGAGTATCCGTTGGCGTATCGGTCGGCGTCGATGTCGGAGTCTCCGTTGGAGTGTCCGTGGCGGTCGCGGTTGGAGTATTCGTCGGTGTGTCCGTCGGCGTTTCCGTCGCGGTCCAGGTCGGCGTCTCCGTGGCGGTCGGAGTCGGCGGCGTGATCTCCGCCACCTTGGCGACGAACGCGTCGGTGCCTCCATTGAAGGTCGTATCCGGTCCCACGGTCGCGGGGAACGTCGCCTCGCTCGAGTTGGTGGAACCGGTGACGAACGCGTTGCCGAATCCGTCGACCGCGATGCCGAGCCCGAGGTCCGAACCGGTTCCTCCAATGTAGCCCGCGTAGTCGAGCGCGCCTCCGCTCGCGTCGACCTTCGCGACGAAGGCGTCTTCCGATCCGTTGTACGTGACGCCGGGTCCGCCGATCACCGGGAAGGTCGTCTGGTCGGACGTTGTCGTTCCCGTGACGTAAGCATTCCCCAGACCGTCCACGGCGATGCCGCGCCCCGAGTCGTTGCCGCTGCCTCCGATAAAACCGGCGTACTCGAGCCCCGTGCCGTCGGACTTCACCTTGGCAACGAAAGCGTCGTCGAGGCCGTTCGGGGTGAGATAAGGGCCGCCCGTCGCCGGGAATGCCGTCGACGCCGTCGACCCGGTCACGTAGGCGTGGCCCGACGCGTCAACCGCCACGGCGTAACCGAGATCGTTGGCCTCGCCTCCGATGTATCCGGCGTAATCGAGCGCGGTTCCGGCCGCGTTGACCTTCGCCACGAAGGCGTCGAAGCCACCGCCGTTGTAGGTCAGGTCCGGCCCGATCGCCACGGGGAAACTCGTCTCGCTCGATTGAGTCTGGCCGGCGACGTAAGCGTTGCCGAATGCGTCCACGGCGATGCCGAGGCCGAAGTCGTTGTTGGCTCCCCCGATGTAGCCGGCGTAGTCGAGCGCCGTCCCCGCGGCATTCACTTTCGCCACGAAGGCATCCGTGGCGCCGTTGAAGCTCAGGTCGGGACCGAACGCGACGGGGAAATTCATCGCCTGGCTGGACGTCGTCTGCCCGACGACGTAGGCGTTTCCCTCGCCGTCCACGGCGATGCCCCGAGCCAAATCGTTCCCGGTGCCGCCGATGTAGCCGGCGTAGACGAGCGCGGTCCCTGAGGGGTTGACCTTTGCCACAAAAGCATCCACGAAACCGTTGAACGTCACGTCCGGACCCACGGTCACCGGAAACGTGGCCTCAGTCGACTGGGTCTGGCCGGTCACATAAGCGTTGCCCGCGCCGTCGACCGCGATGCCGAAGCCGAAGTCGAAGCTGACGCCGCCGATGTAACCCGCGTAGACGAGCGAGGTCCCGTCGGCCGCGACCTTCGCCACGAACGCGTCCGAACCGCCGTTGAAACTGGTGTCAGGACCGGCGTTTACCGGAAAGCCCGCCGATTCGGAGGAGTCCGCGCGGCCGGTGACGTATGCGGCGCCCGAGGTATCGACGGCGATGCCGGAGCCCTGATCGATACCGGTGCTTCCGCCTCCGATGTAGCCGGCGTAAACGAGAATCGCGGGGTCGAGGATCAAAGGCAGGTTTCGATCGTAGGAACCGAGCTCGAACCCGTAGGCGGGAGGCTGCCCCGCCGCCCCGGATTGCAGCCGATAGGCGACGTCGATTCCGACCGGACGCCCCTGAAC
>DASWDK010000252.1:0-1960 GCA_036395335.1 Thermoanaerobaculia bacterium | reverse complement strand
GGCGCGAGGAGCAGGCACGCGAGCGCCATCCGCAGGCCGGCGAAGGAGAGCGGCGGGAGGTACTGCAGACCGATCTTGATCACGAGCCAGGTGGATCCCCAGATCGCGCAGAGGAAGCAGTACACGGCGAGCACGCGGCCGCGGAGCAAGGACACGGCGGCCATCCTAGACGAGTAAAATCCCGGCATGTTCGAGACGCCCGTCCATCCCGGCCTTTCGAAAGCGTCTCCCTACGAGGAACTGACGAGCTCCCTCGTCGGGCTCGTGGAGGGCGAGACCGACGCGCTCGCGAATCTCGCGAACGCCGCGGCCCTTCTCAGTCAATCACTCGAGGCGATCAACTGGTGCGGCTTCTATCTGCTGCGCGGCGAGGAGCTCGTCCTGGGTCCCTTCCAGGGCAAGCCCGCCTGTGTTCGCATTCCGGTCGGCAAGGGTGTCTGTGGCGCGGCCGCACGGGAGCGGGCGACGATCGTCGTGCCCGACGTGAGCCGTTTTCCCGGCCACATCACCTGTGACCCGGCGTCGCGGTCGGAGATCGCGGTTCCGATCCTCGAGGACGGCGATCTCCGCGGCGTGCTCGACGTGGACGCGCCGGAAGTCGGCCGGTTCGACCACGCGGACCTCGCGGGTCTCGAGGCCTTCGTCGCGACGTTGACTCCCCGCATCGCCTGGGGATCGCTCTGAAATGGCCGACAAGCGCTTCGCCGGAAAGCTGACCTGGCTCGGCCATGCCGGCTTCTTGATCGAGTCGCCCAAAGGGGTCCGCATCGTGATCGACCCCTGGATCGCCAAGAATCCGAAGTTCCCGAAAGACTTCGACTTGGGCGAGCTCGACGTGATCGCCGCGACCCACGGTCACTTCGATCACTTCGGCGACGATGGAATCGCTCTCGCGAAAAAGACGGGCGCGACGGTCGTCGGCATCTTCGAGCTCGCGCTGCACTGCGGGGCGAACGGGCTCGAGAAGGTCTCCGGCATGAACAAGGGGGGCAGCCAGAAAGTCGCCGGGATCGAGTTCCGGATGGTCCACGCGGTCCACTCCTCCGGCACCTCCGGCGCGGGCAAGGACGCGAATTTCCCATCCGACCCCTGCGGTTACATCCTGACGTTCGAGGACGGTTTCCGGATCTACCACGCCGGCGACACGAACGTTTTCGCCGACATGGCTCTGATCGGCGAGCTCTACAAGCCCGATCTCGCGCTGCTGCCGATCGGTGACTTCTACACGATGGGCCCGCGCGAGGCGGCGAAGGCGTGCCAGCTTCTCGACGTCACACGCGTCATCCCGATGCACTGGGGAACGTTCCCGGTGCTGCCCGGCACGCCATCCGAGCTTCGCGGCGAGATCGACGGCCGCGGCCTCGCCACGCAAGTCATCGAGCTCCAGCCCGGAGAGTCCTGGCCTTAAGAGTCACTTTCGAAGGAGGTTCCATGCGATCGCTCACCCGGCTCCTCGCCCTCTTCGGAATCGCGTTTCTGGCCGTCTCGTGCGCCTCGCGCTCCGGTGACGACTGGGAGCTCCTCGGCACGAAGAGCGTTTCTTTTCTCGTCGATCACGACACGCTCGACGTCGGCCGGGCCCATGGACGTTTCCGCCAGTTGAAGTTCGTCGTGGAGGGGGCGCCCGTCGAGATGTACGACATCCGGGTGGTCTTCGGCGACGGAAGCGACTTCCGTCCAGAGACCCGTCTCTACTTCGAGCCGAACACCCAGACCCGCGCGATCGACCTGCCCGGCCGGAATCGAGTCATTCGTAAGATCGACTTCGTCTACCGCAAGACTTCGGGGCTGTTCAGCAAGGCGACCGTTTCCGTCTACGGTCGGTAGGAGGCCGCCGGCAGTTTTGTCATTCCGAGGAGCGAAGCGACGAGGAATCCCTCGCTTATTTGGCAAGAGATCCCTCGCTGCGCTCGGGATGACATGCGAACAGGGCCGATTACTGCAGCGGCAGCCTTCCGGC
>DASWDK010000251.1:0-7499 GCA_036395335.1 Thermoanaerobaculia bacterium | reverse complement strand
ACGTTCGAGGAGGAGATCGAGAAGTGGCGCAAGGATCTTCGGGAGAAGGCGCGCGTCGGGGTCTACCGGATTCCCGTTCCGATCCCGACGGAGCGCGCGCGAGTCACCCTGTCGTCGATCGCGAAGCAGACGCCGACGCCGATCGCGCGCGTCAGGCCGACTCCCACAACCTCTCCCTAGAAACCCCGCCGACTTTTTCGCGGGGGCTTCTTGGGTCTTTGGTCCCGAGTCTCTCTAGGCTCGGGCTGGCTCGTCCTCGAGGATTCCCCGGATCTGCTCGCGCAGTTCGGGCGAGTCTTCGTGTCCGTGGCTCGCGACCGCGTGCTGTGTCGCTGCCTCGAGGACTTCGTCCTCGGTTCCCGAAATTTTCAGCGAGCAGTCTTTCTCGCTCGGGAAGCGGCTGCAGTCGGCAACTTTTCTCTTCGAATCGGGCATGGCAACCTCCTGAAAGTCGAAGCGAGATTCTATCCCGGCGGCCAGCGAAAGGGCCGCCCACCCAGGAGATGGAAGTGGAGGTGGAACACTGACTGACCCGCGCCTTCGCCGTTGTTCGCCACGAGCCGGAAGTCGGAGAGGCCGCGCTCCTTCGCGATCGCCGCGGCGCGGGCCGCAAGCGCGCCCAGGAGAGGCTCGTCGTCTGAAGAGACGTCCGCCAGCCGGCCGATGTGTTTCTTGGGGACGACGAGCACGTGCGTCGGCGCCTTGGGCGTGATGTCCTCGAACGCGAAGATGCGCTCGCCCTCATAGACCTTCTGGCAGGGAATCTCGCCCGCGACGATCCGGCAGAAGAGGCAGTCCGACAAGCCCGGCTCCTACGTGACGCGCCGCACCGCGGCGCCCAGCGCGTTCAGCTTCTCTTCCATCCGCGAATAGCCCCGATCGAGATGGTACACGCGCTCGATCGTCGTCTGTCCTTCCGCGGTCAAACCGGCGATCACGAGCGCCGCCGAGGCGCGCAGGTCACTCGCCATGACGTTCGCCCCCGTCAGCCGGTATCCCTCGACGACCGCCCAGCGCCCTTCAAGCCGGATCTTCGCGCCCATCCGCACGAGCTCGGCGACGTGGTGGAACCGGTTCTCGAAGATCGTTTCGGTGACGGTCGAAACGCCGTCGAGCCCGGTGGCCAGCGCGGTCCACTGGGCCTGCAGGTCAGTCGGAAAGCCGGGATAGGGAGCGGTCGCGACGTCCTGGGCCGGAAGCGCGCCTTCCGCGCGAACGCGGAGCGCGTCGCCGCTCAATTGAACGTCCGCTCCGATCGCGGTCAGCCGGGTCGTCAAGGCCCGGAGGTGTTCCGGCCGGCAGCGGCGCACGGCGACGTCTCCGCGCGTCGCGGCCGCGGCGATCGCGTAAGTCCCTGCCTCGATCCGGTCCGGGACGACCTCGTGATCGGAGCCGTGAAGCGACTCGACCCCTTCGACCACGATGCGGTCGGTCCCGGCCCCTTCGATTCGCGCACCCATCGAGACGAGCAGCCGGGCAAGATCGGTGATCTCCGGTTCCCGCGCCGCGTTGAAGAGCTGCGTTGTGCCGTCGGCGAGGGTCGCCGCCAGCATCGCGTTCTCGGTCCCGGTGACGGTGACGGTCTCGAAGACGATGTCGGCGCCCCGGAGCCGGCTCGCTTTCGCTTCCACGTAGCCGTGCTGGAGCGAGACTTCGGCGCCCAGCTTTCGCAAGGCGGCGAGGTGGAAATCGATCGGCCGCACGCCGATCGCGCACCCGCCCGGGAGCGAAACCCGGACCGAGCCGGCGCGGGCGAGAAGCGGCCCCAGCACGAGGACCGAGGCCCGCATGGTCTTGACGAGCTCGTAGGGAGCGTCCGCGGACAGGATCTCGGGGACCGCGACCGTGGCGGTTTCCCGCTCCGCGTCGATCCGGGCGCCGACGTGACCGAGAACTTTCTGCATCGTCCGGACGTCGGCGACCCGCGGGAGGTTCGTCAGGCGCACGGGCTCGGCGGTCAGGAGGGTCGCCGCGAGACAGGGGAGCGCGGCGTTCTTGGCGCCGGAGACGAGGACTTCCCCTTCGAGCCGCGCCGGGCCGTCGATGACGAACTTGTCCACGGCCTTGCGGGGTGACTACGTCCGGGTGAGGACCGCGACCCGCGGAATTCCGGCGAAGTCGGGGACGATCCGGACGGGGCGCCAGCTGTCGCGCCGGGCGGCCTCCCGTTCGACGGCGATTGCCTGCCCGAAGCCGATCTCGAAGAGGAACGGCGCACCGGGAGCGAGAAGCTCGGGAACCTCGTCCAAGAGACGCCGGATCGCGTCGAGGCCGTCCTCTCCCGCGAAGAGCGCGGACGCGGGGTCGTGGTCGCGAACGGTCGGAGACAGGTCGGCCGCTTCGGCGAGCGCGAGGTACGGGGGGTTCGAGATCGCGAGGTCGAACGCCCTTGCAGGCCCCGAAGACAACGCCCCGAGCCAGTCGCTCGCCACGAGCTGGAGGCGGTGCGCGACGCCGTGGCGCCGGGCATTGGCTCGCGCGAGCGCGAGCGCTTCGAGCGAAGCATCGACGGCAACCGCTCGCGACCGCCGGCGCTCCAGAAGCCAGGTCACGGCCAGGATCCCGCTTCCGGTTCCCAGATCCAGGACCCGTCCGGCCGACGGGGTTTCGGCGAGCGCCGCCTCGACCAAGATCTCGGTCTCGGGTCGTGGGACGAGCGCCCGCGCGTCCACGAAGAAGGGCCTGCCGAAAAAATCCCACTCGCCGACGAGGTGCTGGACCGGCGCGCCCGCAAGACGTTTTTCCCAGAGCGCCTCGAACCGCGAGGCCGCGTCGGCGGGAAGCTCCTCGCACGGGTCGAGGGCGAGCGGCCGGCCGTGCCCGACGGAATGGGCGAGCAGCAGCCGTGCGTCCCAGGAGGTGGCTTCGCCGGTGCGTCCGCGAATCGAGCGCGCGGCGGCGTCGAGAACGTCCCTGACCATCATGCTCTTGCCATCTCGTCCCTCAGCCGTTCCGCCTGGAACTGCGCCGACAGCGGCTCGATCAACTCATCGAGGTTGCCGTCGAGGACTTCCGCGAGCCGGTGCGTCGTGAAGCCGATGCGGTGATCGGTGATTCGCGACTGCGGGAAGTTGTACGTCCGGACCTTCTCGGAGCGATCGCCCGAACCGACCATTCTCTTGCGTTCGGCCGCGATCGCGCCCTCCTGCCTCTCGCGCTCGATGTCGAGCAGCCGCGCCTTCAAGACCCGCAGGGCCTTTGCCTTGTTCTTGATCTGGCTTCTTTCGTCCTGACATTGGACGACGAGTCCGGTCGGGAGGTGCGTGATGCGCACCGCAGAGTAAGTCGTGTTCACGCCCTGGCCGCCGGGACCGGACGCGCAGAATCGGTCCACCCGCAGGTCCTTCTCTTCGATCTTGACGTCGACGTCTTCGGCTTCCGGCAGGACGGCGACCGTGGCCGCCGACGTGTGAATTCGCCCGGACGCTTCGGTCTGCGGCACGCGCTGGACACGATGGACCCCGCTCTCGCACTTCAACCGCGAGTAGGCGCCGTCCCCTTCGATCAACGCGGTGATCGCCTTGATCCCCCCGATCCCGGTGTCGTCGCGGTCCACGATTTCGACCTTCCACCGGCGGGCTTCGGCATAGCGCTGGTACATCCGGAAGAGCTGCGAGGCGAAGAGCGCGGCCTCCTCCCCGCCGGTGCCGGCGCGGATTTCCAGGAAGACGTTGCGCGAGTCGTTCGGGTCGCGCGGCACGAGAAGGAGCTTCAGCTCCCGCTCGATCTCTCCGAGCCGTTCGGTCAGGGCCGCGCGCTCCGTCGCGGCCATCTGGTAGAGCTCTTCCCCGGGTGAGAGCGATTCGACCAGCTCTCGCGCGCCCTCGAGCTCGCGGGCGACACGGCGGTGCTCCTCGTTCTTCGCGATGATCGGCTCGAACTCGGCGAGGGTCTTCTGCGCGTCGCGGACGGCCCGATGGTCCTGGACGAACGCCGGGTCGGCGAGCCGCACGCGGAGCTCTTCGTATTTTCGGCGGATCTCTTCGAGTTTCGAAAACATGAAAGCTGTCAGTCGTCAGCTCTCAGCTCTCGAGCTGGAGCGAAACTGCCAGCCCGGCTAGAGAGCGGTGAAGGAGACGGAGCGCGAAGCGAGTCGAAGCACGCGGCGCACGTCTAGGCCGGCGCGCCGGATGCTTTCTTCTCGTAACGCTTGCGAAAGCGCTCGACGCGCCCCGCGGAGTCCACGAGCTTCTGCTTGCCGGTGAAGAAGGGATGACACTTGCTGCAGATCTCCAGGCGAAGCTCTTTCTTCGTGGACGAGGTGGTCCAGGTCTCGCCGCACGCGCAGTGGACGAGAACTTCGTGGTACTCGGGGTGGATGTTCTTCTTCATGGAACCGCCCATTCTAGGTTACGAAATACGCCGGCGCAAGCCCGGCGGTTTCGGCCCCGGGGGCGCTCGACCTCGCTCCAACGGCTTACGGCTCACTGCTCCCCGCTTCCGACACCGAGTAGAATCCTTCGACCATCGTGTTTTACGTCTACGTGAGCGCGCCCGGCATGGCGGCGCGCAAGTTCCCGCTCGAGAAGCCGGTCACGACCATCGGCCGATCTTCGATGAACGACCTCCCGATCTCCGACAAGATGCTCTCCCGCCAGCACGCCCGGATCGTCAAGGACGACGACGGTGGCTTAGTCGTCGAGGATCTCGGTTCGCGCAACGGCACGTTCTTGAACGGCGACCGGCTCGCGATGCCCCAGCCACTCAAGGCGGGCGATCGGATCACTCTGGGGGGCGTGACTCTGAAGCTCGAGTCGGAGTCCACGACCCGGGTGCGGATCGAGGCGGGCGGTGCCGACGCGCTCGACAACACGATCTTGAAGGCTTCCGCCGAGCTCCTCCGCGCGCAGCACCAGGAGACCGATCCCCGCCTTCCGGCGGAGCAGCTCTCGAAGCTGATCGAGTCGCTTCGCGTCGTCAACGAGCTCACGATCGAGCTTCTGCGAGACGTCTCGGTCGACGAGCTGATGAAGTTCCTCATGGACAAGGTGTTCGAAACGCTCATGCCGGACCGCGGCGTCGTTCTGCTCCGCTCGCGCCTAACCAACGAGCTCATCCCGGCGGTCGTCCGGGTTGCCGAGGGGATGTCCGCCGACGACATCCGGCTGTCGAAGACGCTCGTCGCCCAGGTCGTCGAGAAGAGAAATGGCCTGATCCTGATGGACACCTCGACGGGCTCGGGCGTGTCGCTCGCCGACTCGATCCGGCTCTCCGGAATCAAGTCGGTCCTCGCCGCACCGCTCGAGAACGAAGGCGAGGTCGTGGGACTCATTTACGTCGACAGCCAGGTCGGACATCGCTCCTTCGAGGAGGCGGACCTGCGTCTCCTGACGTCGCTCGCCAACGTGGCGGCGGCGAAGATCCAGAACGCGCGCCTGATGGCGGAGGCGGCCGAAAAGAAGCAGATGGATCGCGAGTTTGCGCTGGCCCGCGAGATCCAGCAGCGGCTCCTCCCGGAGAACCCTCCGACGATTCTTGGCTACGAGCTCCAGGGCTCGAACACCGCGTCGCGCCAGGTCTCCGGGGACTACTTCGACTTTCGGGTGCGGTCCGACGGGAAGGTCTACGCGGCAATCGCCGACGTGTGCGGCAAGGGCGTGGGCCCCGCGCTCTTGATGGCGTCTCTCCAGGCGTCCTTCCACGCTTGGGCCGACGAGTCGGTGCCGGTCGCGGAGATGACGGGACGACTTTCGGAAGCAATCTCGCGGCGCACCGGCCCCGATCGCTTCATCACGTTTTTTCTCGTCCTTCTCGATCCCGCGACCGGCGAGGTCGAGTACACGAACGCCGGCCACAACCCGGGTATCCTCCTGAAGTGCGACGGGTCGATGCAGGAGCTCTCTTCACACGGGCTGCCGCTCGCCCTCTTTCCCGGAAGGCCGTACGGGTCCTCCCGCTTCGCGCTCACCCCCGGAGACCTTCTCTGTCTGTACACCGACGGAGTCACCGAGGCGAACAGCCCCGACGGCACCGAGTTCGGCTTTCCGCGCCTGAAGGAGTTTCTCGGCGGACAGGTCGGGAAGGTGCCCGCGGAGATCGAAGAATCCCTGCTGAGGGAGCTCGAGGAGCACGCGCAGGGAGAGCCGTTCGCCGACGACCGCACGCTCGTGATGGTTCGGCGCATTCCGGCGGCCTGACAGACCGCTCATGACCCGGTTGCTGATCGAAGGGGGAACCCTTCTCGGGCTGACTACGCCCGCCGACATCCAACCGGGCACGGACCTCTACGCCGAAGACGGTCGCATCCGCGGTATCGGCCCGCAAGCCCGGCACCTCGCGAGCGCGAGGGAAGAAGGTCTGCTCGTCCGAGTCGACGCGCGGGGGAAATGGATCCTTCCCGGATTCGTTCAGGCCCACCTGCACCTCTGTCAGACCCTGCTGCGAAACGGACCGGAAGATCTGGAGCTTCTGCCCTGGCTCGAGAGTCACGTCTGGCCGGGGGAGGCGGCCCACGATGCGGAGACGATGTCAGTCTCCGCGCGGCTGGGGATCGCCGAGTCGCTCTCGGCGGGGGTCACGGCCGTCCTCGACATGGGAACGGTGCGCCACTCCGACGCGCTCTTCGAAGCCGCGGCGGCGAGCGGCATCCGGTACGTGGGCGGCAACGTTCTCATGGACGATCCCGAGACCACGCCGCCGGCGCTCCGCGCCCCCGCCGAAGAGGGCCTGGCAGAAACAGAACGGCTGCGCGAAAAGTGGCACGGAGGAGGTAACGGCCTTCTCGCCGTCGCGGTCCAGCCGAGATTCGCCGTCTCGTGCACGGACGCACTGCTGCGCGCGGCGGCGGACCTGGCGCGCGATCGCGGCCTCGTCGTCCACACGCACGCGAGCGAGAACCGTGCCGAAAGCGCGCTCGTCGAACGGCGTACGGGTCTTCCCAACATCGAATACCTGGATTCGGTGGGGTTGCTCGGGCCGCGAACGTGCGTCGCGCATGCGGTCCACGCCGACGAGAGGGGTTTCCGGCTCCTCGCCGAACGCGGGACTGCGGTCGTGCACTGCCCCTCGTCCAACCTGAAGCTCGCCTCGGGCGTTTGTCCGGTTGCGGAGCTGCGCCGGGCCGGGGTCCGGGTCGCGCTCGGTTCGGACGGGGCGGCGTGCAACAACCTCCTCGATCCCTTCCGGGAGATGCGTCTGGCCGCGCTGCTGCCGCGCGCGCGCCAGCCGGCGGAGTCGCTGCCGGCGTTCGAGGTTCTGCGGATGGCGACCGTCGAGGGCTCGGCGGCGCTCGCGTTCGAAGGACCACCAGGCTTGACGGCGGGCGCGCGCGCCGACCTCGCGATCCTCGATCCGGACGTCGGCTGGTCGCTGCCGGACGACTGGTCTTCGAAGCCCTACGGCGCGATCGTCTACTCGATGGGGCGGGAGAACGTCTGGGTCACCGTCGTGAACGGCGTCGTGCGGTACCGCCGCGAGGATCCGTCGGTCGGCGGGATCAAGCCCGCGGCGGACGAGATCCGCAGGGCGGTCCGAGCGCTCCGGGCGAGAATGGAGAAAGC
>DASWDK010000250.1:0-3931 GCA_036395335.1 Thermoanaerobaculia bacterium | reverse complement strand
AGAAGCACTTCCGGGAGCTCCTCGCGAGATACCCGTTCGACGAGGAGCCGCGCCTCGACCTCGCCGCCGCGCAGGCGGCGCAGGGCCACAACTCGGAAGCCGTTGCGACGCTGAAGAAAGCGGTGGAGCTCGATCCCGGCGATCCGCGCGCCTGGTTCCAACTGGGAAAGAACTCGATCCTCGCGGGGGATCCGTCTCGAGCAGCGAGCGACTACCTCGTCCGAGCGCTCGCGCTGCACACCCGCTTCGGCAACGAAAAAGGGAAGGCGGACGTTCTGAACGCGATGGGCGTCGCGCACCAGCAGCTGGGCGAGTATCCGCGGGCGCTCGACGCCTACACGGCGGCGTCGCAGGCGCGCGCGAAGCTGAAGGACGACCGCGGTCTCGCTTCCACGCTTCGCAATCGGGCGATGGTGAACCTCGCGCTCGGCCGCTCGCGCGACGCGGAAGCCGATCTCGGCCGCGCGCGCAGTCTCTTCGAGAAGATCGGCGATCGCGGCGGTCTGTCCGACGTGATGAACGACGTCGGGCTGCTTCACGAAGGACGCGGCGCCTATGCGCAGGCCCTCGCGGCCTACCAGGACGCATTGAAGATCCGACGCGACCTCGGCGACGAGAGACTCCTCGCGCAGAGCTACGACAACGTCGGCTACATCTACTACCTCGAAGGGGAGTACGACAACGCGCTCGTCTACTGGAAGCAGGCGCTCGATCTGCGACGGCGGATCGGCGAGAAGAACGGCGTCGTTCTATCGGTACAGAACATGGGCTTCCTCCAGACCGCCCGGGGCAAGTGGGACGAAGCGATGAGGTCGTTCGTCGAGGCGCTCGAAGAAAGTCGGGCAATCGGCTTCAAAAACGCCGAAGCGATCTCGCTCGGCAACATCGCGATGCTCTCGGCGTACCGAGGACGCTTCGCGGCAGCGCTCGAGTCGTTCGAGGCGGCCTTGACGATCCTGCGGCCGCTGGATCTGAAGCCGGCGCTCGCCGAGTTCACCTTGAAAGAGGCGGAGGTGAGGCTCGAGCTCGGGCAGGGCGACGAAGTGCGAACGAGCCTGAATGCGGCGGAGAAGTGGCTGGCGGAGACCGAGAACCGCGAGCAGTCCGCAGACCTCGAGTCGCTCCGAGGGGAGTGGCATTCGGCGCGAGGGGACACCGGCGCCGCGCGGCGCGCCTTCGCCCGCGCAATCTCGCTCGCGACCGGGAGCGGCAGCAAGGCCGCTCTCCTGCACGCGAGGATCGCGTCCGCGTCCGCCGCCGCGGCAAGAGGAGAGACCGCGTCGGCCGCGGCGGATCTCTCGAAGGCTTTCTCGGAGGCGCAGTCGCTCGGCCACGCCCTCCTGACGATGCGCGCCGCGGAAGGGCTCGCTCGGGCCGAGGCGGCGCTGAGGCGCTGGGCGAGGGCGGAGGAAATCGTGCGGAAGGCCCTCGCCGTCGCCGACGAGACGGGCTGGGAGGCCGGGCGGTACAGGCTCGATGCGCTGCTCGCGACGATCCGGGAAGCCCAGGGCGACGCGGACGGCGCCCGGGACGCCTGGCGCTCGAGCGCAGATGCCGTGCGCCGGCTGGAGGAGAATGTGCCGAGCACGATGCGCGCCTCGTTTCTCGGTCTGCCTCTGGTCAAGGAGTCGCGGGCGCACGCCGCGGCCGAGAAGAAGCTCGGTGGCTGAGTTCTCGGGCGACCGGAGACCGGGGACCGGGAACCCGGGGCTCGCGTGAGTGCGCCCGACCGCATCGAGCGGATCGCCGAGCAGGTTGCCCGCATCAAGTCGGAGAACTCCCGGCTCGTGGAGCGGGTCGCGGAATCCGAACGGCGGTTTCGCCGGATCTCCCGAGGCGTTCTCCGTCTGCAGGAGGAAGAGAGGAGTCGGATCTCACGCGATCTCCACGACGGCATCGGCCAGCTTTTGACCGCCTTGAAGATTCAGCTCGAGCTCCTGGAGCGCGAGGCCTCCGGACTCCCCGCGCTCGCGTCGCGTATCGCGGCCGCCCGCGAGCTCTCGGACACCTCTCTCGCGGAGGTCCGGCAGCTGTCACACCTGTTGCGCCCGCAGATGCTCGACGAGCTCGGGCTCGAGCCGACGCTTCGCTGGCTCGCGCGGACGTTCCAGAAGCGCACCGGAATCGAGGTCGAGGTGGTTCTCGAAGACGCGGAGGGGCGTGCGGACCCGGACCTGGAGACGCTCGCCTACCGGGTCGTGCAGGAAGCGTTGACGAACGTCGCGCGGCACTCCGGCGCGCGCGCCGCGACGGTGACGCTCTCGCGCGAGCGGCGGCGACTGACCGTTCGCATCGCGGACCACGGGGCGGGCTTCCACCCGGACGCTCTCCTTTCCGCGCGCGACGAGGAGCGCGGCTTCGGCGTGCGCGCCATGCGGGATCGCGTCGAATTCGTCGACGGCCGCTTCTCGCTTCGATCGGCACCCGGAGAGGGGACCATCGTCGAGGCGGAAATTCCGCTTCCCGATCCGGCGAAGGAGGGCGAGTGATGGCCCGGATCCGGGTCCTCGTCGCCGACGACCATACGATCGTTCGCCAGGGTCTCGTCGGAATCCTGAAATCGAGCGGAGACGTCGAGGTCGTCGGGGAGGCGGCCGACGGCGCGGAGGCGGTCGACAAAGCGACGAAGTTGAAACCGGACGTCGTTGTGCTCGATGTCAGCATGCCGCATTTAAACGGCCTGGAAGCGGCGCGGCGCATCCGGGAGTCGCTCCCCGCGACGCGGGTGCTCGTCCTGACGATGCACGACGACGAGGAGTACGTGCTGAAGATGGTCCGCGCCGGCGCCTCCGGATACCTGCTGAAGGACAGCGCTGCTTCCGAGCTGATCGCGGGCATTCGCGCACTCAAGGCGGGGAAAGCGTACTTCGGTCCGCACGCGAGCCGCGCGCTCGCCGAGGCCTACCAGAGCGACCGGCCGCTGCCGGCCGATCCTTTCGAGCGGCTGACCGACCGCGAGCGGGAGATTTTCCAGCTCGTCGTCGAGGGAAAGACGAACGCGCAGATCGCCGACCTGCTTTTCATCAGCCCGAAGACCGTGGACAACCACCGCACCCGCATGATGGAGAAGCTGGGCGTCCACGGGACGGCGGAGCTGGTCCGCTTCGCGGCGAAACACAAGCTGCTCACCTAACCACGGCGGATTGAGGTTCAGAGTCCCTGGATTTGAGGGAACCCCCTCATTGCTGCGGTCGTCCCATCTCGTACATCGTGGATCCGACGCACAAATCAGTTTTCCATTACACGCTGTGGCAGGGGTGGGAGTAGCCATGATCGGGACCTCCATGACCGCCGGTAAGTGACAAAGGCGTCCGGATAGGCCGCGGGCGACCTTTCTGCTATGTCGCGAGATGACGTTGGAAACCCTGCCGGGACGAAACCCGTTCGCACGGATCCGTCCGTCCTCCTCGTCGAAGGGGAAGACCCCCTTCGAGCGCTGTTCCGCCGGATCATCGAATCGGAAGGGCACGAAGTTCTCGAAGCGCGGAACGCTTCGGAAGCGGTGTCGCTCCTCTCCGGTGCTGCTCGGTCGGTTCAACTCGTCCTGGCAGACCTCGCCGAGCCCGGAGTCGCGGGACCGCAAGGACTGAGGCAGTACCTTCCGCACGGTGCGAAGCTACTTCTGCTTTCTACGGCAACCGGCGAGCCAGCGAAACGTCCGAAGTACCAGGACGGGGTCGCGTTCTATCTGGCGAATCCGTTCCGTCCGGACGTCCTTGCAGAGACCTTGCGCGATCTACTGCGGGATCCGTCGACTCGGAAAGAGAAGCGGAAAAAATGAGGAGTCTTCCTCATTGCCCTTTTCGTTTCGTCTTCCTATCGTGACATTCATGCGATCGAAGGAGCGGCTACTCTTCTGACGACTCCTCCTCCCCGTGGCATCGGGGGGACGGGCCTCCGGGCTTTCGAGCTCGGAGGCCCGTTTTATTTG
>DASWDK010000249.1:0-2426 GCA_036395335.1 Thermoanaerobaculia bacterium | reverse complement strand
ATCGCCCCGAGAATCGGGGAGGAAAGTCCGAACTCCGTACGGGCGGCATGCCGGGTAATGCCCGGTCGCGGTGACGCGAAGGAAAGTGCCACAGAGAAGAGACCGCCCTCCCCGGGCTCACGCCCCGGGACGGCAAGGGTGAAACGGTGCGGTAAGAGCGCACCGCCCCGCCGGCAACGGTGGGGGCACGGTAAACCCCATGCGGAGCAAGGCCAAATAGGGAGACGGAGGGCGCCCGTCCCGCCCCGCTTCGCGCGGGCCGTCTCCGGGTCGGCTGCTTGAGCCCGGGGGAGACCTCGGGACGAGAGGAATGATCGCGAGCCCGGGCGACCGGGTCACAGAATTCGGCTTACAGGCCCGCTCGGACCTTTCTTGCTGAAGCCCCCGCGGCTCGAGCCCGGCGCAACGATCGGCGTCGCCGCGGTATCCGGTCCCGTCGACCCCGATCGGCTCCAGGCCGGACTCCGCGTTCTCGGTTCCCGTGGCTACCGGATCGTCGAAGCGTCCAACCTGCGCCGCCGCGAGGGCTTTCTCGCCGGAACCGACCCGGAGCGAACCGCGGGTTATCGCGAGCTCCTGAGGGATCCGTCCGTCGACGCGATCTTCTTCGCCCGCGGTGGATACGGCGCGTCGCGCCTCCTGCCCCTCTTGGACGCGGGCGAGATTCGATCGAACCCGAAGATCCACCTCGGAGGGTCCGACCTGACAGCACTCTTCTCGTACGTCGGGACGCACGCCTCGCTCGCGACCTTCTACGGACCGCTCGTCGCCGTTCAGATGGCGAACGGTCCATCCCTCGACTGGGAATCGGTGCTCCGCGGCGCGATGCCTGCCACGCACTCCGTCGCCGCCGACGACGTGGTGTCGTGCGGCGCGGGAGAGGGGCCGCTCGTCGGAGGCTGCCTGTCGCTCATCGCATCGCTTTGCGGCACGCCCGAAGCGGTGCGGGGCGAGGGCGCGATCCTGTTCTGGGAGGACGTCGGAGAAGAGACCTATCGTCTCGACCGAATGTTGACCCAACTGGAGCGGTCCGGTACATTCGATGGGCTGCAGGCCATGGTGATCGGATCGGTCGCGCCGGGGCGACGCGAGGACGTGGAGTCGGACGACGAAATCCGCGCCTGGCTGCGGCACCGATTCGCCTCCGCTCCTTTCCCCGTCGCGATCGGCTTCCCGGCGGGGCATCTCGAATCGACGCGCACGGTGCCGCTCGGCGTCCGCGTCCGCGTCGACCTCGACCGCGGCAAGATCGAGTTTCTCGAGACTGCGGTCGAGTGAGGCCCGCGTGAAGGCCGTTTTCCGCACCGGACCGGCGACGCCGAAGAGTCCCTTCGAGCGCTACCTCGTCACGCACCCGATGGGCGACATCATCTTTTCCGAAGGGGAGATCGGGACCGAGATGTACATCATCCAGTCGGGAACCGTCGAGCTCTTGAAAGAGATCGGCGGCTCGACGCGAGTGCTCTCGACGCTGGAGAAGGGGGACTTCTTCGGCGAGATGAGCGTGCTCGAGGACCTTCCCCGCACCGCCTCGGCGCGCGCGAAGACGGACGTCGAGCTGGTCCGGATCAACGGGGCGACGTTCGACGCGATGCTGAAGAGCAATACGGAGATCGCGGTCCGGATGATGCGGAAACTCTCGCGCCGTCTCCGCGAGCTGACGGGAATGCTCGAGGAAGCGCTCGGTCGCCGGGTCCCTGACGAGGAAAAGCCGGTTGAGCGCCGGGCCGTGCCGCCGCCGAATGCTTTCCGGCTCGTCGCGTCCGGCGGCAAGGCGGAGTTCTTCCTCCACCCGGAGGGGGACACTCTGATCGGTCGCGGAGATCCGGTCACCGGCATCACCCCCGACATCGATCTCGCGCCGCTCGACCCCCAACGTTCGACATCCCGCCGCCACGCCAAGATCTACCTGATGGCCGGGAAGCTGTACCTGATGGAGGAGATCGGCGTGATGAACGGGACTTTCGTCAACGGCTCCCGGGTCACGACCGGCACTCCGGTGCCGGTCTCCGGAGGGGACGAGCTCCGCTTCGGGCTCGTCCCGCTCACGCTCGAAACGGCTGCGGGAACGTAGCCGGGACGCGTCCGATCCGCCGGCCGCGATGCCGCCAGGTTCCGGCACACTCTCGCTCCGCGATCCGGTCTCCCGCATCCCCGGAGTCGGAGCCGCGCTCGCCGCGCGACTCACGCGGGAGGGTCTGGCGACCGTCGGCGACTTTCTTCTCGCGCTGCCGTTCCGCTACGAGGACCGGCGACGCTACTCCACGATCGCGGAGCTCGCCTGGGGAATGCCCGCAACGCTCCTCGTGCGCTTCGGCGGCGTGCGCTCGTTCCGGATGCGCCGCGGCACGCTCCGGATCGAGGCCGTAGCCGACGACGGCACCGGCGCGCTGCGGGTCGTCTGGCACAACCGCTATCCGTCCTTC
>DASWDK010000248.1:0-3901 GCA_036395335.1 Thermoanaerobaculia bacterium | reverse complement strand
ATTGCCCAGATCGTGCCGTACAGAGCAGACAAAGGAGGCGTGCGAATTCGAGAACCGCTTCCTGGCGCCGGCCGACTACAGGACGTCCCTCTGCCGCCGCCGCTGCCATTCGAGACCGATATCGTCGCGCTACTGCTCGAGGACAGGCAAAGCGACCGATGAACGCCTACCTCGACTCTTCGGTTCTTCTGCGGCTGATCCTGCGAGAACGCGGCACTCTCCGGGAGTGGGATTCCGTTGAGACCGGAGTAGGCAGCGTCATAGTGGAGGTCGAGTGTCTCCGGGCCATCGACCGGTTGCGTCTCGCGAAGGGTCTGTCCGACGAGCAGGTCGCGCAGCGCCGCGAGGCGCTCTATGGCCTGGTGGCCCCGATGAAGCTCGTCGAGCTCGATCGTCCCGTGCTCGCCCGCGCCTCCCAACCCTTTTCGACGGCTCTCAGGACCCTGGATGCGATTCACCTAGTGTCGGCTCTCGTCTGGCGCGAGAAATCGGAGAAAGACCTGACCATGGCCACGCACGACAGCGGACTCGCGACCGCCGCGCGGGCCCACGGGATGAGAGTGGTCGGCGTCTAGCTAGGTCGGGAACGTGGTGGTGTCGGCGACCCTCGCCGGGCGTCCCTGCTGTCAGAGAAGCGTCAGGTTCGCGTTCGGCTTCTGTCGTTTTTGGGGAAGGGAAGCGATTCCCGTTATCTGGCGCACACGATTGCTTCGGCCTCGCTCGGACTCTTCGATACGAGCTATCCGGCGTCGCCGGACGCCGATTCGTTGGCGTCAGCAAGAGCCATCGCCCCACCTCTCAAGGCGCGCTGGCGGCGCTGCTCGAGATCTTTGCAAGCGAAAAATCGCTGGAGTTCAGTGTGCCCGGAGAGCCGAGGTGCTATTAGTTCTTTCAGCATGAGAAGACGGATACTCGCCGCGTTGATCTGGTTCGCTTCAACGTGTCCGCTTGCGGCGGGAGTGAACCGTTGGACACCAAGTGGTCCTCCGAGCAAGGTGTATGGACTAGCCATTGATCCGGGCCCGGAGGGAATTGTCTATGCTGGTACTCCAGCGGGGGTTTACCGGAGCAACGACCACGGCAATACGTGGACACTCGTATACGTCAACTCCGGCGGTCTCGAAGGCACACTCTCGGAGATCGCGATCGACCTAACCACGACCACGACTCTGTACGGAAGCCGCGGGGGAGCGAATCTTCCGAACGTCGTGAAGAGCATCGACGCTGGAAGGACCTGGTTCGCTTCGAATACCGGGATCCCGCCCGGCAGATTCCTGAGGATCGCCGTGGATCCCACGAATGCATCGACGCTCTACGGGGGAGGCGATTGGGGTGTTTTCAAGTCAGCAGACGCGGGTTCGACGTGGTCACTCGTAAGTCAGGGGGTGCACTGGGTGACCGCTCTCGCGATTGACCCCACGGATTCGCGAAGAGTATACGCGGCGAGCTCCAACGGTCCGGTGTTTGCGACGCTCGATGCCGGGGCAACCTGGGGCTTGCTGCTCCAAGGTTCCGGCCACCCGATGGTCGACGTGGCCGTCGACCCGAGTGATCCGTCGAAGATCTACGCTGCCGCATACTGCTGCGCCACGATCTGGAAAACATTCAATCTTGGAGAATCGTGGGAGCAGCTCCGCCTACCGTCGTCGCAGATCGAAGACGTTCTGATCGCGCCTTCCGACTCTCGAACGCTTTACGCCGCGGCGCACTCCGGCCCACTGCCTCCGATCATTCCGCCATTTCCTGGGAGCGTGCTTCGCAGCGTTGACGAAGGCAACACGTGGCCGCATTCGACGTCGGGATCGAATTCCGAAGCATTCGCCGATTGGCAGCCGATTCGACGGGCCGATTTCTCATTGCCGTGTCATTCTCAGTCGACGGCACGTTCGTTTACGAGATTCAGGCCCCAGCGGATGTGCCAACTCTTTCCGGGACCGGATTCCTGGTATTCGCGATTTTGCTGGGGGGATTAGGTCTTCTCACGATCTGCCGGAATACGATCTCGTAGGGTCTCGCGATTCGGTTGAGTCTCTTCGCCGACCACCGCCTCCGCCTCGATCTCCACGAGCATCTCCGGAGAGACGAGCGCGGAGACTTCGACGAGCGTTGTTGCCGGACGGATCTCGCCGAAGAACTCCGCGTGCGCGCGCGCGACCTTCTCCCAGTCGGCGACGTTCGTGACGTACATCCGGGTGCGCACGACGTCGGACAGGGACGCCCCGGCCTGTTCGAGCGCCGCGCGGATGTTCGCGAGCGCCTGGCGCGCCTGCGCGCTCGCGTCCCCGGCGACGATCGATCCGGAAGCGTCGGTCGCGGTCGTGCCCGACACCCAGACGACGTTGCCGACCCGTACGGCGCGCGAGTAGCCGGCGACCGACTCCCACGGCGTCCCCGAAGAGAAGTTGCGGCGCGTCACGCGAAACGGTAGCTCGGCCTCCCCGCGGCGAAGAGCTTGATCAGGATCAATCCGGCGATGAAACCGCCGATGTGGGCGGCGTATGCGACGCCACCTGCCTGCGAGCCGCCGCCGAGCATCCCGATTCCGGAGATGAGCTGGAACGCGAACCAGATCCCGATCGCCCAGATCGCGGTGACCTCCTGGATCGTCCGGAAAATGATCACGCGGACGCGGCGGCGCGGAAAGAGGACGAGGTATCCCGCCAGCACGCCGGAGATGGCGCCGGACGCGCCGAGCGACGGCAGGTACGGGTTCCCGCCGAACGCGACGGTCGAGAAGACATGGGACAGCCCGGCGATCACTCCGCAGACCAGATAGAAGATCAGATATCGCAGGTGACCGAGCGTGTTCTCGATGTTGTCGCCGAAGATCCACAGGTAGAGCATGTTTCCGAAGATGTGCGCGATGCCCCCGTGCATGAACATCGAAGTGAGGAGCGTCAGGTAGACCGGAATCGGCGTCGGCTCGAGCTCGACCGTCCCGGCGACGTCGCCGCTCACCGGATCCTTGATCGTCACGGGTTCCGCGACGTCGCGGCCCGTGACGATCTCCTTCGGGACCGTCGAGAATGCGTAGGTGAATCGTTCGTTCGCGCCCAAACCCTGAAAAAAGACGAAGACGAAGACGTTCACCAGGACCAACAGGTAGTTGACGACCGGGGTCAGGGTCCGGTCCGAGTTGTCGTCGCCGATGGGAAGCATGGTGTCGCCTCCGCTTCAACGCTCGAGATACGTATACCGCGGAAAGACCGCCTCGAACTCCCGGTAGATCGACTGGACCTCGCCCTTCTTCATCCCCGAGCCGGCGGCTCGCACGAGCTGCTCGTGGATGGAGTCGAGAATGTGCGTGCGGTCGTAGTTCATGTACTCGAGAACGCGCTCGCAGGTCTCGCCGGGTAGGACGTCCTCGATCTCGGAGCGTCCTTCCTCGTCCACGCGGACGAGGACCTCGTGCGCTTCGCCGAAGAGGTTGTGGAGGTCGCCGAGCACGTCCTGATACGCCCCCATGAGGCAGAAGCCGAGGTAGTAAGGGCGATCCTGGCGGAAGGGGTGGAGCGGCAGCGTCTCGTCGATGTCGCGGAGGTCGATGAACCGCTCGATCTTGCCGTCGGAGTCGCAAGTGATGTCCGCGAGGGTCGCGAACGCCGTCGGCTTCTCGTTCAGGCG
The DNA here is from genome assembly GCA_036395335.1 of Thermoanaerobaculia bacterium. Taxonomy (GTDB): domain Bacteria; phylum Acidobacteriota; class Thermoanaerobaculia; order UBA5066; family Gp7-AA6; genus Gp7-AA6. The sequence continues at coordinate 277 of DASWDK010000248.1, read as the reverse complement.
GTGGATCGGCAGGATCGGAAAGAGCTGGTCGATTGCCCAGGAATCGGGCAGCGACTGGAACACCGAGAAGTTGAGAACGTACTTGTCCGCGAGCATCGTCTCCATGTCCTCGAACTCTTCGGGGATCTCTTTCAACGTCTTCAGGTCCCGGTGGATCCGCTCGCAGATCTGCCAGAAAAGGATCTCTCCCTTCGAGCGGTCCTCGAGCGAGAGATGTCCGAGGTTGAAGAGCGTGAACAGCTCCTCCTTGAACTGGAGGGCGTCGTGGTAGCTCTCG
>DASWDK010000247.1:0-7344 GCA_036395335.1 Thermoanaerobaculia bacterium | reverse complement strand
CCTGAAGGAAAAGCGGATGATCGTCCGGAGTCTGAAGAGTCGCCTTCGAAACGAGTTCGAGGTTTCCGCTTCCGAGGTCGGATCTCAGGATCTCCTGGAAAGAGCCGAGCTGGCGGTCGCCGCGGTCGGACCGGACCAGGTACCGCTCGACGCGCTGCTGCAGAAGATGCTGAATTTCGTCGAGCAGAACCTCGATGGCGAGCTGCTGAATTACCGAAACGAGTTCATCCATGTGTAACGAGCTCGCGGACTGCGGGTCATGAAGAAGGAATCCCGCCGCAGCCAGCGGGTCGCCGATCTCGTCCGGGCCGAGATCTCCAGTCTCCTCTTGATCGAAGCTCACGACCCGGACATCAAGGCGGTCACGATCACCGACGTCGAGATGCCCCCGGACTTGAGGTCCGCCCGCGTGTTCTTCACGACCCGCGGCGATGCCGCGGCTCTCGCCCGCGCGGGCACGGGACTCGCGCGCGCGGCTGGATTTCTGCGGGGCGAGGTCGGACGGCGTTGCCGGCTGCGCTACGCGCCCGAGCTCTTCTTCGAGCCGGATCGCTCGTACGACCGGGCGGCGCGGATCGACGAGCTCCTCTCCCAGGTGCTGTCGGAACGTGAAGAGGAGCCGTGAGATCGGCCGACCCGTTTCGCCGCGGCTTCCTATTCCTGATCGACAAGCCGGCGGGGCTCACCTCCCACGACGTCGTCGAGCGGGTGCGGCGGGCACTTTCGCTCCCGCGCATCGGGCACAGTGGAACGCTCGATCCGATGGCGACCGGGCTCCTCCTTCTGTGCGCGGGGGAAGCGGCGAGGCTACAGGGTTTCTTCACGCTGATGGACAAGTCCTACGAGGGGGTCATCCGTCTCGGCCGCGCGACGACGACCTTCGACCGCGAAGGCGAGGCGGTCGGGCCTGAGCGCGACGTCGCGGGTGTGCGGCGCGAAGACGTCGAGGCAGCCGCCAGCTCCTTCCGCGGCGAGTTTCTGCAATCGCCCCCCCCGTATTCGGCGAAGAAGGTCGGCGGGCGCAAGTTCTACGAGATGGCGCGCAAGGGTGAAAGCGTCCCGCTGGTGCCGAAGAAAGTCCGCGTCCGGGAGCTCTCGTTCGGTCGATTGTCCGATGGTCGCCTGCCGTTCTCGATTTCCTGCTCGTCGGGGACGTACATCCGCTCGATCGCGAGTGACCTCGGCGAGAAGCTCGACTGCGGAGCGCACCTGGAGTCTCTGCGACGCACACGCATCGGCGACTTCCACGTGAGTGAGGCCGTCGCGCTCGAGCGATTCGAAGCGATGGCTTCCGCCGAGCGCCTCGAGCCGCCGCATGCCATTCCACTCTCACGCGTGCACTTTCCGTTCGAGCGAGTCCGCCTGGCTTCGCTCGAGACCTGGAAGATCCGCAAAGGGCAGTCGATCCCGGCGCGCGGCGTCGCCTCGAAGGAGGGGGACTGGGTGGCTCTCGTGGGTCCTTCCGACGAAATGGTCGCGCTGGGGCAGGTCAGCCCGATCGGGACCCGCGGCATCGCGCTGATCCGGCCGAAGCTCGTCCTGGCGGATTGAAGGGGACTGCTGCGGGTGCAGGTCCGCAGGACCTGTCCGCGGAGGACTGCGGCGGGTGCAGGTCCGCAGGACCTGTCCCCGCGACATGTCCTGTGTGCTAGGCTGTCCGATTGAGTAAAAAGTGTGAGATGAGAGAGTCGGAGGAGAAGTGAACGTCACGGAGCATCGAAAGCAGAAGCCGACGATCGTTTCGGACTACCGCACCCACGACACCGATACGGGCTCGCCCGAGGTGCAGGTCGCGCTGGTGACGAACCGGATCGCCTACTTGACCGAACACTTCAAGACGAACGCAAAGGATCACCACTCCCGCCGCGGTCTCTTGAAGCTCGTCGGGCGCCGCCGGCGCCTGCTCGACTATTTGAAGTCTGAAGACCCGGAGCGCTATCACCGGCTGATCGAGCGCCTCGGCATCCGGAAGTAACTCCGCCCGCCGGACGGGCGACAGCCCGTTTCGCCTTCCCCGGCGAGGGAAACGCCCGGCGTTTTCTCCGCCGAGCGGTTCCGCCGGCGGCCGACCACTACGAGAAGGAAAGACCATGATCCACAAGACCTCGATCCCGATCGGTAGCCGATCCCTGGACATCGAAATTGGGAAGCTCGCGAAACAGGCGGACGGCGCCGCCGTGGTCCGCTACGGCGACACCGTCGTCCTCGCGACGGCGGTGTTCGCCAAAGAGCCGAAGGAGAACGCCGACTTCTTCCCGCTGACGGTGGACTATCGCGAGAACACGTACGCGGCCGGCCGGATCCCCGGCGGCTGGTTCAAGCGGGAGGGCCGGCCGACGGAGAAGGAGATCCTCACCTCTCGCTTGATCGACCGGCCGCTACGGCCTCTCTTTCCGAAAGGCTTCAATCACGAAACCCAGATCATCGCGTTCGTTCTCTCCGCCGACGGCCAGAACGACCCGGACGTCCTGGCTCTGAACGCCGCTTCGGTCGCGCTGACCTGCTCGCTCGTCCCGTTCTACTCCCCGATCGGCGCAGTGCGCGTGGGCTCGATCGGCGGACAGTTGGTGCTGAATCCGACGAACGCCGAGCGGGAGAAGTCCGAGATCGATCTCGTGGTGGCCGGAACCGAAGAAGCGGTCGTGATGGTCGAGGCCGGCGCCCGGGAGGTCTCCGAGCAGAGGATGCTCGAGTCGATCCTCTTCGGACACGAAGCCATCCGCCGGATCGTCGCGGCGGAGAAGGAGCTTCAGAAGCGCGGCGCTTTCGAGAAGCCCGCGTGGCAGACGCCCGAGTCGTACCCCTCGGAGCTCTTCGCCGAGGTGCGCCGGCAGTGGGAGGCGCCGATGCGCGCCGCCATGACCATGCCGGAAAAGATCGCTTCCTACACGGAAATCAAGGCCGTGAAGAAGGCGGTGGCCTCGCTGGTCCCCGAGACGGAGCCCGAGCGGCGCCAGCAGACCGCGCGCGCTGCCGACGACCTCGTCAAGATCCTGACGCGCGAGACGATCCTAAACGAGAACAAGCGACTGGACGGACGCGCTTTCGACGAGGTCCGGCCGATCTCCTGCGAGGTCGGCCTTCTCCCCCGAACTCACGGCTCCGCGCTCTTCACGCGCGGCGAGACCCAGGCGCTCGTCACGGCGACTCTCGGGACTTCCGACGACGCCCAGATCATCGAAGAGTACGAAGGAGAGAGCGAGCACACGTTCCTTCTCCACTACAACTTCCCGCCGTTCTCCGTCGGGGAGACGAAGTTCATGAGGGGCCCGTCCCGGCGCGACATCGGCCACGGAAATCTCGCGCGCCGCGCGCTCTCGACCGTGCTGCCGAGTGAGGAGTCGTTCCCCTATACCGTGCGCGTCGTCTCGGACATCCTCGAGTCGAACGGCTCCTCGTCGATGGCCACGGTCTGCGGCGGGACTCTCGCTCTCATGGACGCCGGCGTGCCGATCAAGGCGCCCATCGCCGGCGTCGCGATGGGGCTCGTCGGCGAGGGGAACCGATTCGCGATCCTGACCGACATCGCCGGCCAGGAGGACCACTACGGGGACATGGACTTCAAGGTCGCCGGGTCCGCGGACGGGATCACGGCGCTCCAGATGGACATCAAGATCCAGGGGCTTCCCCGCGCCGTTCTGGAGCAGGCGCTCGAGCAGGCGCGGGTTGGAAGGCTGCACGTCCTCGGGAAGATGGCGACGGCGCTCGACCGCCCGCGGCCGAACATTTCTCCGTATGCGCCCCGCATTTTCACGATGCAGATCCCGAGAGACCGCATCCGCGACGTCATCGGCTCGGGCGGAAAGACGATCCGCTCGATCATCGAGGAGACCGGTTGCAAGATCGACGTCGAAGACTCGGGCAAAGTCTCGATCGCATCCTCCGACGAGGCGGCCGCACTGCGTGCGATCCAGATCATCGAGGGACTGACCCAGGAGCCGGAGATCGGGAAGATCTACACGGGCAAGGTGCGGCGCGTGGAGCCGTACGGCGCGTTCGTCGAGATCCTGCCCGGTCAGGACGGGCTCGTTCACATCTCCGAGCTCGCGCCGTACCGGGTCCGGCAGACGACCGACGTCGTGAAAGAGGGGGATGAGGTCACCGTCAAGATCATCGCGGTCGACCCGATGGGAAAGATCAAGCTCTCTCGAAAGCAGGCTCTCTCCAAGGAGGAGCTCGAAGCCGAGATGGCCATGGCTCCCGTCGGGCCCGAAGAAGACAACGGGAGGCGGAGCCGCGAGGGCGAGCACGCCGGCCATCCCAACCGCGACAGGGGACCCCGCGGCCCCCGCCGGTGACATCCGTGCGGGAGAGCTCGGGGTTGAAAGGTCCTCGACCTCAGTAACTTACGTCGTGGCCGCGGACATCCGCGTCCGGCACATGGCTTGCTCGAATGGCCGCGCAGGCAGGGAGGTACTCTGACATGAGAAATCGAAAGCTCGAAATCTTTTCCGTGGCGTTCTTGACCGGCGCGATCGGTCTTTTGCCTGCCTGCCGGAAAACGGAAACGACGACGGGAGCGGTGACTCCCCCGGCGACGAACGTAGCCGCGACGACGACCACAACGATGACCACTGCGACCACGACGATGACGGCTGAGGCTGCGCCGGCGGAGACCGCCGCGATCACGGCCGATCCCGTGGTCGTGTCGCAGCGAAATGCGACGCGTCGCCGCGCGGCGAGTCAGTCGAAGACGACGTCGACACGGGCGGGCCGTTCGGTTTACTCCGAAAAGCGACCGGCTCCGGAAACCCGATCGTCCCGCGCCGAGCGCGTGGTGCCGGCCGGGACGATTCTGAGATCGGCGTTCGACGAAGCGATCTCGACGGCGATGGCGAAGGAAGGCGACGCGGTTCGCGGAAGGATTCTGGACGACGTGCTGGCCGAAGACGGCAGCGTCGTCGCAGCTTCGGGAAGCCGGGTCGTCGGAAGGATCGAGCACGTCGTCGATTCGGGCAAGCTCGCCCGTCCCGCGGAGCTCAAGTTCCGATTGACAGAGCTCGAGACGCGCGGGGGCATGGTCCCCATCCGGACCTCGGCCTATGAGAGGGTCGGCGAGACCCACACGAAGAGGAACGTCGAGTACATCGCCGGAGGGGCCGCAGTCGGGGCGATCGTCGGCCAGCTGCTCGGAAAGGACACCGGGTCCACCTTGAAGGGAGCGGCGGCGGGCGCCGCGGTCGGCACGGGCGTCGCGGCGGCGACGGGAGATCTCGATTTCACGATCGACGCCGGCCGGACGGTCGCGTTCACGCTGGAGGAGCCGCTCTCGATCCGATAGCGCGCTTCGAGTCGCGCTCGAGAGGCCGCCCGCAGGGGCGGTCTTTTTTTTCAATCGTCATCCCGAGCGCAGCGAGGGATCTTTCTCGAGATATTACGGAGAGATCCCTCGTCGCTTCGCTCCTCGGAAGGGCAGATCAATACGGCATGCCCTCGTCCGTCAGCCCCAACACGTGTCCCAGCTCGTGAACGACGGTGTCGCGGATTTCGCGGACGGCCTCTCCCCGCGTCGAGCAGGAGCGAAGGATCGGGCCGCGGAAGACCACGATCTGACCGGGCAGGTCGGAGACGAAACGGTGGCGCTCGAAGTACGGCGCGCCGCGAAAGATCCCGAAGAGCTCGTGGTCGTCGGGAGTGTCGGTCTCGTCGTAGTCCTCGTCCATGGGCTCCTCCTCCACGACCACCACGACGTTCTCGAGATAGCGACGGAACCGTTCGGGAACTGACGCGAGAGCCTCCTCGACGAGCGCGTCGAAGTCGCGCGGCGGTATGCGCGACGGGCTGGTCACGGGGCGTCCCGACGCCGGAAAAGCCGATCGTAGCTCGCGGTGGTCGCCTCCGCGACGCGTTCGAAAGAGACGCTCTTGACCTCGGCCAGCTTCTTCGCCGTCTCCACGACGAACGCCGGCTCGCAGCGCTTGCCGCGGTGAGGCTCGGGGGCCAGGTAAGGCGAGTCGGTCTCGACGAGCAGGGCATCGAGCGGAAGCCCTTCCGCCGCCTCGCGGATGTTTCGGGCGCTCCGGAACGTGATCATGCCGGAGAACGAGATCCGGAACCCGAGATCGAGGACCCGGCGCCCAAAGTCGGCGCTCTCGGCGAAGGAGTGGAAGACGCCCGCGTTCTCTCGCGGCCCGAGTCGCGCGAGAAGTGCGAGGAGCTCGCGTCCGCTCTCCCGGTTGTGCAGGATGGCCGGGAGCTCGAGGCGCCTCGCGAGATCGAGCATCCACTCGAGGACCTCGATCTGCTTCGTGCGCGGCGACAGATCGTAGTGGAAGTCCAGGCCGACTTCGCCGATCGCCGCGACCTCCGGCCGGCCTGCGAGCGCCTCGAGCGCGTGGCCGTCGCGCTCCGGCTCGAATTCCTTCGCTTCGTGCGGGTGGACGCCGACGGCGGCAAGGGTGCCGTCGTGGGACGCGGCGATGCGCACCGCTTCCGCGGAATCGGCGACCGTCGTTCCGGGTACGAGCAACCGATCCACGCCGCCAGCGCGCGCGCGCCCGAGCATCTCGTCGAGCGGGCCCTCGGCCATCTGGAGGTGGCAGTGCGAGTCGGCGAGGGAGGGAGGAGCTATTTGACCGCGCTCCCCGGCGGAACGTCTGCGGGAACTTCGAGAAGTGACGGCTCCCCAGCTTCGCCGACCGTCGCCGCGAGGACCATGCCGTCGGATTCGACCCCCATCAGCTTCGCGGGCTTCAGGTTGGCAACGATGACGACGTTCTTCCCCACGAGCGCTTCCGGCTCGTAACGGTTCGCGATGCCGGCGACGACCTGGCGCTTTTCGGAGCCCAGGTCGACCTGCATCCGCACGAGCTTGTTCGAGCGCGGCACGCGGTCGGCTTCGAGCACCCGGCCCGTTACCAGCCGAATCCTCTGGAACTCCTGGATCGAGATGCGTCCGTCCGCATCGGCGGCCGGCGTCGTCGCCGGGCTCGCCGGCTTCTCGGTCGACATGGCCCTTCCCCCCTCCATCGAAAAGTACGCCGCGGTGTCCACTCGCGGGAAGAGCGCCTCGGCCGCAGCGAGCGGGACTCCGGTCGGGAGGCGCCCCCACTCGAGGTCGTCGAGAGCCACGTCCTTCACCGGCGCACCGAGCGCGGCGCAGATCCTGCGCGAAGTGGTCGGCATGAACGGCGAGAGGAGCGCCGCGACGAGTCGGACGCCCTCGGCCGAGGCGTAGAGGATCCGCGAAAGGCGGCCGGAACGCCCCTCTTCCTTCAGGATCTTCCACGGCTCCCGCGAGACGACGAAGCCGTTGATCTCCGAAAGGAACCGCCAGATCGCCTCGAGACCGCGGTGAAATGCATACTCGTCCATCGCGGTGCGCCAAGAGTCGCGGGCGCGCTC